>JAZNZT010000095.1:0-2827 GCA_045595075.1 Faecousia sp. | reverse complement strand
TGAACTGCCCCAGTTTGTGCGGACAGTACAAAAAGCCCCTATGTAGGAATATTTAGTTTTCAAGCGGAGTGGCGCAGCGTCAGCGGCGCCACTCCAGTTTTATTCTGGATGCGCTCGTGGTTATAAAAGTGAATGTATCTGTCGATCAGAACATTTGCTTCTCTGAGTGTATCGGGCTTGTGACGGTAGATGCATTCTGTTTTCAAGATAGAGAAGAAATTTTCTGCCATCGCATTGTCATATGGATTGCCCTTGCTTGACATAGACGGAGTAATGCCGTAAGATTGAGTCAGCTTGAAATATGCGTGCGAAGTATATTGAAAGCCTTGGTCGCTGTGGAGCTGCAACTCCGCAGCGACTCTCTTTTCCTCCTTCTTCATTGCCAGTCGAATCGTGTCCAGTACAAGATTGACCGTCTGCTTGGATGCTGTCTTGTAGGCCACAATGCTGTTGTCATACAGATCCCGGATCATGGACAGGTACAGCACCCCTTCCTTGGTATGAATGTAGGAAATGTCTGTGACCCACTTGGTATTTGGTCTGTCTGCACGAAACTGCCGTTTCAACAAATTCTTATACTTATATACCTGCTGTCCAAGGTTCACCCATTTTCTGTGCCGACGAATCTCCGACAGCAGACCGTACTTCTTCATGACTCTGAGAACGGTTTTGGGATTTTTCTCGATATTTCTGTCTTTCAGCCACTTCCAGACTCGTCTGTAACCGTAGGTCTTGTCTGTCCTGGCTTGGCACTGCTGAATCTTCGCAGCAAGCTGATCATCGTGATCAGGATTTCCAAGCCGCTTCACAAAGTTATAGTAGCCGCTTCGGGATACCCCAAAGAACTTGCACATGACAGATATCGGGTACTCATCCCGGTGACGATGGATAACTGCGAACTTGACTTTTGGCCTCACATCCTTTCTGTGGACTGCAGAAAATCCTGTAACAGCTTTATTTCCATCTTCAATCGCTTGTTCTCGTACTTATATTCCTGCAATGTCTTTGCCGGCTTACGGCCACGGTATTTCGGCATTCCTTTCGCAGCTTTTCTCCGCTGCCGTTTGAGCAGATTGTGAACCGGACGTTCTCCTTCCAGCCCCAATTCATCCTCGATCTCCCTGTGGCTCATACCCGCCTCCAACATATTTTCGATTACCGGAAGCAGTGCAAGCATATTCGTGTAGCGTCGTTTACTCATAATGAATCCCCCCTGCTGTAGATATTATCCTACATCAGGGGGGATTTTGTCTATTGTCCAGTTTTACTGGTTCAGTTCAAATGTGCGGTATGGGGCTTAATCTATTCTCATAAAATAAGCATTTCCATTTTTATGGAATTGTGCTATAGTAAGATCAAATCCAGAAAGGAGGCAATTTAATGCTGTTAATTAAGAACGCACATATCAAAACCATGGCCGGACGAGAGTGGGAAAATGGCTGTATTCTGATCGACGACAATGGTAAGATCGCGCAAATTGCAGATTCGATTGCAGTTGCAGATGGCACAGATGTTTTGGATGCGCAAGATCGGCTGACAACTCCGGGATGCGTAGAGGCCCACTGTCATATCGGCCTGCAGGATGCAGGTATTCGTTGGGAAGGCGCGGACTTTAACGAATCCTCTGACCCTATCACGCCGCAGATGCGCGCAATCGACTCGATCTATCCTCAGGATGAAGCGTTTGGCAATGCTATCCGCGGAGGCGTGACTACTGCATGCATCGGTCCCGGCAGTGCCAATGTGGTCGGTGGTACATTTGCTGTTATCAAACTGTGGGGACGGCGCGTGGACGATATGATTGTCAAGTCTCCGGCTGCCATGAAATGTGCTCTTGGTGAAAACCCCAAAAGCGTTTACGGTCAGCATAAAAAGTCTCCCAAGACCCGCATGGCCTCTGCTGCGCTGCTCCGGGAGCTTCTGTTTAGGGCCAAGGCATACTGTGACGAAAAGGATACCGGCAAGGACCCGAAGTTTGATATGAAGCTGGAAGCCATGCTGCCCGTCATGCGTGGCGAGATCCCACTGAAATGTCATGCTCATCGCGCTGATGATATTCTGACCTCCATTCGCATCGCGCAGGAATTCGGCGTAAGGCTTACTTTGGACCACTGCACCGATGGTGCCTGCATTGCTGATATTCTGGCAAAGGAGCCCTACAGCGCCATCGTCGGTCCTGCAATGACCTTCAAGACAAAGCCGGAGTTGGCAAGCAAAAGCTTCACAGCCCCCGGTAAGCTCCACAACGCCGGCATTCCAATTTGTATCACCACAGACGCGCCGGTTACCAATTTGGAATACCTGCCCCTGTGTGCAGGTCTGGCCGCCAGCGAGGGCCTTCCCATGGAGGAAGGCTGGAAAGCCATTACGATCAATCCCGCCCAAATACTGGGTATCGCGGATAGAGTCGGCTCCCTGGAGGTCGGCAAGGATGCCGATATCGTCATCTGGACCGCTGATCCGCTGACCACCGTTGGTGGCAGAGCATATGCCACGATCATCGATGGCAAGATTGTACATAAGCAGTAAGAAAAACCGCCTCCGGAACACCGGAGGCGGTCATTCTTTATGGCAATTGGCTAAAAATCTCACCCAGGCTGCAATGGAAAACCAGGTCTGCCCGCTTATCATAAGGGGTTTCATCCCGATTGATCAGTACCATCCGGTTGCCGGAGTAATATTCCACCAGGCCGGCTGCCGGATAAACTGTCAGGCTGGTACCCGCCACAATCAGCATATCCGCGCGGCTGATCGCCTCGATGCTCTTGTCGATGGTAGATGGCTTCAGCATCTCCTCATACAGCACCACATCAGGCTTCACAATGCC
>JAZNZT010000094.1:0-4994 GCA_045595075.1 Faecousia sp. | reverse complement strand
CTTCGTCTGAGCGCCCATAGCCAAAGGCGAAAGATCAATATCGGACATGATCAGACCACTGCTGTCCTCATAACGGTCTACCAGAGTGGACAGACCGAAAATCTCCTTTGCATACTTATAGCCGTAGCTAGTGCCGATCCGCGCCAGCGTATTAACGGCAACCGCATTTACGGAATCTTCGATAGCGCTGTACAAAGTTCTTGAATAAGAATATTTTCTGTTATCATTTCTGGGGTACGGACTTCCACCATCGGATTCATCGTAAAAATTAGGCAGATCCTTAATGACCGTAGCCGGTGTATAGGTGCCCAATTCAAACGCAGGAGCATAAATAGAAATCGGTTTGATGGAAGATCCGGACTGTAAACTCTCATCCGTAGCATAGCTAAATGCGTCGAACACCGTCTTTTCGCCTACCGCGCCTGCCATAGCCACAATGTCACCGGTACGGTTATCCACCAAAACGATGCTGGATTCCAGCTGCTGGGCGCTCCATGTATCCGGAATTTCATCCAGATCCTTATAAATGGCGTCCACTGCATTCTGAGCCTGCATATCCAGTGTAGAATAAATGTGATAGCCGCCCTTGCCGATCAGGATCTTGTAGTGTTCAGCAGTGCTGTCATTCCACTCCATTCCGTCCCGTTCGGCCATTGCCATTGCCACATCTTCCAACAAGGTGTCCACAAACCAGGAATAGACCTCCTGGGACGCATCCTGCGCAATGGCAGTCTCCTTATCGCACTGAGGGCAGGTGTAAGTTTCTCCGTTTTTTTCATAGGAGGCGACAACACCTGCGTAGTCGCATTCCTCATTGGTACACTCCGCCCAGCGGTCTTCATCATCGATACCACTTTTCAGGACGATCTGCTGATTGATCGCCTCTGTATATTCCTCTTCATTGATCCAACCCTGGTCCAGCATCTCTGCAAGAATGATCTCTTTACGGGTGGTATTTCTGTCCCAACCGGTTCTGCCACCTTCCTCAAAAGCAGGCATATAAGGGTCATACAATGAAGGGTTATTGGTAATGGCGATCAGGCTGGCGCATTCTGCGGTAGTCAGAAGCCGCAGCTCTTTTCCGAAATATGCCTCCGCCGCGCTCTTTACGCCCCGGCAACCTTGACCCAAATAGATAGAGTTCAGGTATTCGGCAATAATAACATCCTTATCATAGCGTTTTTCAATATTGCAGGCACGGAAAAACTCCAACACCTTTCGCTGCACCGTAACGCTATCCTCACCGGTCTGGTTTTTGATCAGCTGCTGGGTAATGCTGGAGCCGCCTACCGTATCCTCGCCAAAGAACATATTGGCAAAGGCTTTTACTGTGGTGAACCAGTCCACACCCTGATGTTCATAAAAACGCTTATCTTCAATGGCGACCGCCGCATGGATCAAATCCTCGGGGATCTCATCCAATGTGGCAAGCTGGCGGCTGGTAGCCGCGTAGATCTGCTGAAGCTCCTCGATCTGTCCGCTGGTGTTGTAATAATAAATGAACGAGGACAGGTCCATCTCCTCGCCACCCAGATCAACGTCGGAGGCAGAGTCCATAATATCTCCTTGCAGATAGTCACCAAACACACCTGCAAACACGATCCCACAGATAATGGCGATAAGCAGAACCGTAGAAGCTGCGCCGACGGCGATTTTAAATCCGGAAAATAGAATCATCCATATCCGCTGAAGAAGCCGCAACACCCAATGGGGCTGCCAGTCCTGCCGGACAGGTTTTTTCCTTTTCTTTAAAAATTCAAACATAATATTCCCTCCATTACAAGAGCCAGAGGCCCGCATGGTAACAAAAATCTTATCCGTTATGCATATAGGCATATCTGCACGAATACCATTATAGCATACCCCAAAGAAAAACGAAAGACCCAATTTATTAATAAACATTAAATTCCGGGATATACTAGCGTCAGAGCTTATTCTCCTTTAATTCCTCTTGATTTTTAGGGCCTCAGCAAGTAAAATATAAACACAAAACAATTTACCGACGGGGGTTACACATATGTCTGATGCATACGGTTCCGATTATATGACGATTGTTGATGAAGACGGCACAGAATTTGAACTGGAGGTGCTTTCTTCTCTGGAGTATAACGGCTCTACCTATTTAGCCGTTACACTTGCCGGTTCTGAAGAGGAGGATGTAGAGATCAGTATTCTGAAATCTGTGGAAGAGGACGGCGAACCCATTCTCTGTGCCATTGAGGATGAAGAAGAGCTGGACGCAGTCTATGAATTGATCATGGATGAGCTCTATGAGGATCCTTCCGACGACGAGGATTGATCGGTTTTTCCTCCTGCTTGGTGCGTGGTGTGTCCTTTTGGACCCACATCATGTTATAGGGACGCTTATCTTCCCTGCCGGATTGCAGACCTCCCGCCCACGCTTTGACGATGGGTGGACGTTGGGAGCAGCTAAGGTTGGGAGCGGCGACCCACCTGCCTTTTCGTGCAGGTCATAATTGGATGCACTACGGCCAAAGCGGGTCTTAAGGGCATGGGGAGTTTTCTCCCCATGCCTGTTTTCGTATTATATATGGATTTTTCGTATATTTGTAAATTTTTTTCACGGAAAAAGGAATTACACTTGAAACCGAGGTGTGAATCGGTTATAATGTCAAATATCTGTGCATTGACGGCTTTGTCCACAATGCCTGTCAATCGGAAAAATGAGAGGAATTGATTACATGAGCGCATCCAGCAAGAAAAAACTCCGTAAGGAGCAAAACGCCGCGCGTCTGACTGAAAAGCAGCGTCAGCAGCAGGCTGAAGCAAAGAAATTAAAAACTTATACCATCGTTTTTATAACTGCCATGGTTCTGGTAGTAGCGATCGCTCTGGCCGTTGTGGGATACAGAGCTGTTGATAAGTCCGGTGTCATCCAGAAGAACACCCTCGCTGTCACCATCGGTAACCACGAGATCAATTCTGTGGAGATGAACTATTTCTTCATTGACGCCATTAACAACATGTACAACCAGTGGTACAGCCAATACAGCACTAATACCGATGCATATGTTAAAATGCTGTACAAGTTGGATACCCAGATGCCTTTGAACCAGCAGATCGCAAACAACACTACCGGCGAAACCTGGGCTGACTACTTCATCGGCGTTGCTCTTGAAGACGCAAAGTCCAGCTATGCTCTGTACGATAAAGCAATTGCTGAGAAGTTTGAGCTTTCTGAGGAGCAGCAGGAGGAACTTGCCAGTACAATTAAAATGAATGATGACATGGCAACCATCTATGGCTATGACAATGTAGATGACTATCTTGTTGCACGTTATGGATACGGTTCCAGCGAGGAAAGTTTCAATAAATACCTTAGTGTCACCATGATTGCATATGCATACAGCAGAGGCGTTGCGGAAAATTTTGAATATACTGACGAGGTTATCCGCGATTACGAAAAAGAGCATTACACCGACTACAATGCTTATGGCTATGCCAGCTACTCTATGAACTACACCTCCTTCCTGGAAGGTGGCACAAAGGGCGAGGATGGCAAGACTACCTACTCTGACGCAGAGAAGGAAGCTGCCCGCGCCAAGCTTAAGGAGACTGCGGAAGCCCTTGCCAAAGCCACCACTGTGGATGAGCTGGATAAGATGATCGGCGCTCTGGAGATCAACGCTAACTCTAAGGATCCCGTTAAGAGCTCAAAGACAGAGCGGGTTCTGTCCACAAAGATCACCACTGAGGCCATCGCCGACTGGCTTACTGCTGACGGCCGCAAGGAAGGCGACATTGGCGCGGTCCCCAGCACCACAACAACCAAGAACGAGGACGGCACCAGCACATCCGTCACCGATACCTACCACGTAGTTCTGGTACAAGATATTGACGAGAATAAGGATCTGATGTCCAATGTCCGTCATCTGCTTGTAAAGTTTGAAGGCGGTACTAAGGACAGTGCCGGCAACACCGTTTACTCGGATGCTGAGAAGGCAGCGGCTGAAAAAGAAGCCCGTGAGTATCTGAAGACATGGGCAGAGGGCGATGCTACTGAGGATTCCTTCATTGAACTGGTCAAGAAGCACAGCGATGACGGTTCCAAAGATACCGGCGGTCTGTTTGAAAACATTCACAAGGACTCCAATTATGTAGAGAACTTCCTGAAGTGGGCTATCAACCCTGAACACAAAAAAGGCGAAGCCGATGTCATCGAAACCGAATACGGCTACCATGTGATGTATCATTGCGGTAACACGGAACAGTCCTACCGTGATTACATGATCACTGAAGATCTTCGCTCCGCCGAGTACGAAGAGTGGTATGAAGCAGTCATAGATGAAGTCACAGTCGTTAACGGTGATTTCTCCAAGCTGGATCTGGACCACATCATTTCTTACGGTAATTAATCATCATCCCCTGCCCTATTTGGGCAGGGGATTTACCTTCTGTATAAAAACACCTCCTGTGGAGAAAATTTCCACAGGAGGTGTTTGCTTTGACATTTAAAAAGCATATAGGGCCGGTTCTTTCCGGTATCGGTGCAGGTGCAGTCAACGGGTTGTTTGGCGCTGGCGGCGGCATGGTGCTCGTCCCGCTGCTGACCCTTATGACCGATTTAGAGGAAGATCAGGTATTTCCGGCATCCGTAAGCATTATTCTGCCTGTCTGCCTGGTTTCTCTTTCCATCAGTTACCAAAGTGGAATCATTCCATGGGACCAAACTCTCTTCTACCTTGGTGGAAGTCTGGCAGGTGGTGTTCTTGCAGGGATCTTTGGAAAGAAAATTCCAACGCTGTGGCTTCATAGATTGTTGGGAATATTGGTTTTATGGGGTGGAGTGCGATATCTATGCTAGAATACTGGCCGATTATATTATCAATAGGTACCCTTCTGGGCTTTCTGTCCGGTCTGGGCGTGGGCGGCGGAAGTCTTCTGATGCTCTGGTTGACCCTTGTGGTAGGTATGGAGCATCCACAAGCGCGGATCATCAATCTGCTGTTTTTTATCCCTTCTGCCATTGTCGC
>JAZNZT010000093.1:0-32100 GCA_045595075.1 Faecousia sp. | reverse complement strand
GCACATTTATGCTTGAACACTTTTGGTGATCACAAGGAAACACAGTCAGCGGAAGATGTCCGATCAATTCATCGGTAATATACTGATTTTACAGCAGTTTTAAGCATGAAAGTCTCCTTGGCAATGCGGTAATTCCTATTGAAAAAATAAAGTCAATATGCTACAATACAAGTCGAAATAAATAGCAAGCCCATACCCTTTTTGTGTATAAAAGGTGTATACAGAAACACTGGAGTACAAAAAAACCTTGATAAATAAAGGATTTTTAAGGAGATAGAAGAAGAAATGAAATTAGGAATCGTAGGACTGCCCAATGTTGGCAAGTCTACCCTCTTTAATGCAATAACCAATGCAGGCGTACCTGCTGACAACTACGCATTCTGCACCATTGATCCCAATGTGGGCGTGGTTTCCGTTCCCGATGAGCGACTGGACTGGCTCAGCGATCTGCACCAGCCGAAAAAGCACACCCCGGCGGTCATTGAGTTCGTGGACATCGCCGGTCTTGTGAAGGGGGCATCCAAGGGCGAAGGCTTAGGCAACAAGTTCCTCTCCAATATCCGCACTACGGATGCCATCGTCCATGTGGTTCGCTGCTTTGAGGATTCCAATGTTACTCATGTGGAAGGCAGCACTGATCCTCTCCGGGATATTGAGATCATCAATTTGGAGCTGGTTATGGCGGACATAGAAATGGTAGAACGCCGGATCGACAAAGCCCAGAAAGCCATGAAGGGCGGCGACAAGAAGTTCGCCCGGGAGGCAGAACTGTTCACAGAGCTTCTTGCTCACTTGAATCAGGGCAAGCTTGCCCGCACTTTCGACGGCAGCGACGACGACATGGCGCTGATCGGCACATCCGATCTGCTGACCTTGAAGAAAACCATTTATGTAGGCAACCTTGCCGAGGCTGAGGTCAACGAGCCGGAAAACAACCGTCACTACATGGCAGTTAAGGCTCTTGCTGAGGAGGAAGGCAGTCAGCTGATCCCCATTTGCGCCAAGCTGGAGGCAGACATTGCCGAGCTGGATGATCCGGAAGAAAAGGTCATGTTTATGGAAGAGCTTGGCGTCTCCGAATCCGGTCTTAACAAGCTGATCAAAAGTTCCTACGCTTTGCTGGGTCTTATCTCCTTCCTCACCGCCGGCAGCGACGAGTGCCGCGCCTGGACGATTAAGAAGGGCACAAAAGCCCCCCAGGCAGCCGGTAAGATCCACACCGATTTCGAGCGGGGCTTTATCCGGGCAGAGGTCATTGCCTTTGAGGATATGAAAACCTGCGGCACGATGGCGGCTGCCAAGGCAAAAGGCCTTGTCCGCAGCGAGGGCAAGGAGTATGTGATGAAGGACGGCGACATCGTCAACTTCCTGTTTAATGTATAATGTAAATCCCACCGGTTTCCCGGTGGGATCTTTATATTTTGGTGTCTTTTTGGGCCGGGGTATCCAAAAGCGCTCCCTGCTCTGTAAAACGGGAGCCGTGGCAGGGACAGTCCCAGCTATGCTCCTGGGGATTCCAGCGCAAGGCGCAGCCTAAATGGGTGCAACGCCTGGTTGTGGGAATGACAAAATCCATTAGTGTTTCTCCCAGATTGCAGAACAGCTGCTTACGGAGCATAGAGCGATCGGGTCTGAGGGCATGGGAAAGGGGATGCATTTTGCCGCAAATCTGATCTGTCAGTATTTGCGCTGATACCATAGAATTTGTCATGCCCCATGCGTTAAAGCCTGTGGCAACATATACCTCAGGCATATTGGGACTGTACTGCCCAACATAGGGCAGACCGTCCAGACTCATGCAGTCCTGGTTTGCCCAGGCGAATTTTTCCCTTGCCCGTGGAAAGTGACATTGGACATAGTCACGAAGAAAGTGAAATCCTCCACCCTTTTTCCCTGTTCGGTGGTCTCCGCCACCTACAAGCAGAAGATCTCCCCAACGACGGAAATAGATCCCCTGCCCGTCCAGTTCCGCCATTGTCGCCTCCAGGTCCGGAGCATTTTCCAACGCAAGTACATAGGAGCGGTTCTGGTATAGTTTCATAAAGAATAGTCCACGCCGGTCAATAAAGGGAAAATGTGTGGCTACGATCACTTTCTTTGCACGGATGGTTCCCTTTTCCAAACGGGCAGTAGTGCCATTTAAGTCCAACACTCTGGACTTCTCATATATCCGCAACCCCTCCGAAATTCCAGCTAAAAATTTAAGTGGATGAAACTGCGCCATGTTGGGATATATTACTGCCCCTATGGCTTCTTCGGGCAACAAAATATCGTCGCGAAATTTTGCGTTAAAGCCTAAGCTGTTTACAATCGCCGCCTCTTTTTTCAATCGCTCCGGCTCAGATGCAGTAAACTGAACAGACGGCATGTCCTCAAAATCACAAGGAATCTTCTCCGCCAATTTTCGAAAAGTCTTTACCGCATCAAGATTTGCCTGCAGATACGCTTTTGCTGTATCCCGTCCAAAGGTTTTAATCATATCTTGATAAAGCATATCGTGCTGTGCAGTCAGAACCGCTGTTGTCCGGGCCGTGATACCGGCGCCGATCCGTTCCGCCTCCACTAAAGTTACATCTTTCCCCGCCTGCTGCAGTTTCCATGCGCACAGGATTCCCGCCATGCCGCCGCCAACAACCAAAATCTCGGTTTCCAGATCCCCGGAAACCGAGGGATACTCTTTGCAAAATTCTCCATGTTGCCAAATTGACTTCATCGTTTCATCTCCTTTAAGAATTATTCTGCCCCAAAAGAGAGAAATCACGCAATGTCAGATGGACTACTCACCGTCTTGCAGACCGATGCCGCCCTTTTAAGTCCCGCACACCAAAAAGAAGAGGACATCCTTTGGATGTCCTCTTCTTTTTGGTGCGCGAGGCGGGACTTGAACCCGCACGTCCGCAGTGAACACTAGAACCTGAATCTAGCGAGTCTACCAATTCCACCACTCGCGCATATGTACGCCAAGCTGTCGCTCAACGCCACAACATAGTATCACGGCTGACACCGTTTGTCAACATATTTTTTGTGTTTTTGCAAAAAAGTTTTCAGTCCTTATAGTAGAGCATACAATGACAGAAACCCTTATAATTCGGGTCTGCGATCTGCTCTCGAAACTCTCTGCAAATACACTTATTGTCCTCTGTTCGTTCCAACCGGCAAGGGCAGTATCCACCGGTACGCTTTAAGCCATCCCGCACGGTTTTGACCATTTCCTTGTCCTCATTTAGTCGCACTGCCATGGTATCACTCCTTTTGTCTCTATTATATATTACCTGTCAAGAAGGTGTGGATTTCCTCTTCCCTTTTTTACGCAAAGATGCTATACTTAAAAAAATATTCAGGAGGTACGCCATGGAGTTTTTGCCAATTTGCAAACAGGATATGCTGGATCGCGGCTGGACACAGTGCGATTTTGTTTATGTGATCGGCGATGCCTATGTAGATCACCCCTCCTTTGGTCACGCTATCATCAGCCGGGTGCTGGAAAAGGCAGGTTACACTGTGGGTATCATCTCTCAGCCAGACTGGAAGAATCCCAGATCCATTGACATCTACGGTCGTCCCCGGTTGGGATTTCTGGTTTCCGGCGGCAACATGGATTCCATGGTCAACCACTACTCTGTCACCAAACATCGCCGAAAAACCGACGCCTTTACCCCCGGTGGCGTTATGGGCAAGCGCCCGGATTATGCCACCACAGTTTATTGCAATCTGATCCGTCAAACCTATAAGGATGTGCCGATCCTTATTGGTGGCATCGAGGCCAGTCTGCGGCGGCTGGGTCATTACGATTACTGGTCAGAGACCATGAAGCGATCCATTCTTCTGGATAGTCAGGCGGATCTGTTGATGTATGGCATGGGTGAACGGAGCATTGTAGAAATTGCAGATGCCCTCAATTCCGGTCTGGATATTAAAGATATCACCTACATCGACGGCACAGTATTCCGTACCGCTGATTTAGATGACAGTCTGCCCACCATTGTCCTGCCGTCCTTTGATACAGTCAAAAACAACAAGCGTTCCTACGCTGAAAGCTTCAAGATCCAATATGGCAATTGCGATCCCTTTACCGCCAAGCGGCTGGCAGAGCCCTATGACAAGGAATTTGTGGTGCAAAATCCGCCTCAAAAGCCTTTGACCACAGAAGAAATGGATGCAGTCTACGAGCTCCCCTATTGCCGCACCTATCACCCCAGCTACAAAAAGGCGGGCGGCGTTCCTGCCATCGAAGAAGTGAAATTCAGTCTGGTCAGCAACCGTGGCTGTTTCGGCGCATGCTCTTTCTGCGCCCTGACCTTCCACCAGGGGCGGATCATTCAGGTCCGCAGCCATGAATCCATTCTTAAAGAAGCTGAGCTTATGGTCAGGGATCCGGACTTTAAGGGCTACATCCACGATGTAGGCGCTCCTACCGCCAATTTTCGTCATCCTCCCTGTGAAAAGCAGCTGACTATGGGCGCATGCGCCGGTCGGCAATGCCTGTACCCCACCCCATGCAAAAACATGAAGGCTGACCACACCGATTATATTGCATTGCTTCGGAAACTGCGAAAAATCCCCGGTGTGAAGAAGGTCTTTGTCCGCAGTGGCATCCGGTTTGACTATCTGCTTGCTGACAAAAAAGATACTTTCTTCAAAGAGCTTGTCCAGTTCCACATTTCCGGTCAGCTGAAGGTTGCGCCGGAGCATGTATCCGATGCTGTTCTGGATCGGATGGGCAAGCCCCGGAACGCAGTATACAACCGGTTTGTGGATAAATATTATGTACTGAACAAGCAATATGGCATGAATCAGTTCTTAGTGCCGTATCTTATGTCCAGCCACCCCGGTTCCACATTGAAGGAAGCCATAGAGCTTGCCGAGTATATCCGGGAGATGGGCTACAATCCGGAACAGGTGCAGGACTTCTATCCTACCCCCTCCACATTGTCCTCGGTAATGTATTATACCGGTATCGATCCCCGAACCATGGACAAGGTCTATGTTCCCACCGATCCCCACGAAAAGGCCATGCAGCGGGCATTGATTCAGTACAGAAATCCCAAGAATTATTACCTTGTGCGGGAAGCTTTGCTGAAAGCCCACCGGGAGGATCTGATCGGATCCGGTCCAAAATGTTTGATCCGTGCCGTTCCACCCCGGCAGGGCAATCATACGCCGCCGCCCAAAAAAGCCTCAAATCGCCCCTCGGCAGCCAGAAAAACCGCAACAAAAAGGTCTGCTCCCAGTCCCTCTAAAAAACGCAAATAAGCTCAGCCGGCTCTCTGCAAAGAGCCGGCTGTTCTGTTTGAGGATAAATCGCATAGAATGTTCCATACATCTGTATTTGAGGTGGTACTATGGAACATATAACAAACAGCATTACCATTCGGGGACAGCTTGTGGAGCTTCCCCAATATTCCCATGAAAATCACGGTCGTCAGTTTTTCCGATTTCTGCTGGAAGTACCCCGACTGTCCGGCGCGGTAGATCTGCTTCCTGTGGTAGCGGAGGAAACTGTCCTGAATGAAATTGATCCCACTGCCGGTGAAATGCTGACTGTCACCGGGCAAATACGCTCCCATAACCAAAGAGTTGCCGGCTCCCGGCATTTGATGATCTTCGTCTTTGCCATGAACATCCTTGCTGAAGACGGTGAGCCGATCAACGATGTAGTCGTTGAAGGACCTCTTTGCAAAGAGCCCACCTTCCGCCGCACCCCCTTGGGCAGGGAGATCTGCGATGTTATGCTTGCCGTACCCCGGGCCTTTCGCCGGGCGGATTATCTGCCCTGTATTCTCTGGGGGCGTACCGCCCAGGAGGTTTCCGCCTGCCATACCCGGGACTGTATCCGTATATACGGAAGGCTGCAAAGCCGGATCTACACCAAGCTTACCGAAGAAGGGCCTCTGGAGAAGACTGCTTATGAAATCTCCGCCCTGACTGCTGAGATCCTAGAGGAGCAGATTTAACATCAGGCACAAAATACATCCAACAGCGGTAGGCAGTAAAAACGCCGCCGCTGTTTTCTTTATAGACCGGGTCTCCCGATAAATAGTCATCAGTGTTGTGGAGCAGGGCCAGTGAAACAGCGTAAACACCATAGTACATACTGCCATTTGCCATGTCATACCGCTTTGTAGCAGCACTTGACCGCCCATCCCATCCACTGCCTGCAAGCTCCCCATTTGAGTCAGCATCATCAAGATCACCGGGATCAGTAACTCATTTGCCGGAAGCGCCAGACAGAATCCCAAAAGGATGACTCCATTCATCCCCATCGCCAATCCCATGGGATTCAAAAAATTTGCAATAATTCCCAAAAGAGGCGTATTAGACAGTATCCATAAAACGATCCCCGCTGGCGCTGCCACTGTCAACGCACGGCCTGCCACGAACAGCGTTCTGTCCAGCAGAGAGCGCACCAATATTTTGCCAAGCCGGGGACGGCGGAAGGGTGGTATTTCCATTAAAAACGTGCTGGGTGTACTGCGCAATGCAGTCTTACTCAGCAAGCCGGAAACACCCATTGCTCCCACCGCCCCCAAAGCCACGCAGGCCGCCACCACAAACGCCGCTCCCACCTTAGGAAAGAACAGGCTTCCCAGCAATATCAGCGTTGGAAAACGCCCGTTGCAGGGTATCATAGCATTTGTGAGAATCGCAGCCAGGCGTTCCCGCGGGGAATCGATAATGCGGCATCCCATAACCCCAACAGCATTACATCCCAATCCCATACACAAGGTCAGCGCCTGCTTGCCGCAGCCGCCGCACCGCGCCATACATGGGTCTAATAAAAATGCCATTCTGGGAAGGTATCCCACATCCTCCAGCACAGTAAACAGCGGAAAGAAGATTGCCATTGGCGGCAGCATCACGGAGATCACCCGGGCAGATGTAGCATAGAGTCCATCCAGCAAGACACCTCTGAGCCACCAGGGAGCATTTTGCATCCACCCAGCTAACAGGCTATACCCCATATCCAAGAGACTGCCCAAAAGCTCCGAGGGATAATTTGCGCCCCAGACGGTAAGCCAGATTATTCCCATCAGTAGCAAAAACATCAGCGGCACACCGAAACGACGGCTGACCATAAGCTTATCGACTCTTCGCCGGAAATCATCATTGCTCCGGATCTTTACTGTGCAATCTCTTGTGATCCTTTCTGCGGCCTCAATAGGGTCATCCCATTGCCTGCTTTTTAGATTGGGAGGTCGCTGTGCTGTCCGGCAAATGCTCTGCAAAAGCTCCGGTAAGCCTTCCCCTTTCCCTGCCGCAGTCAGTATCACCGGGGCATCCAGGTTATGGGAGAGTTTTTCCTTATCCAGGCAGATCCCATGGCGTTTTGCCTCATCCATAAGATTGACACATACCACCACTCGGTCTGTTTTTTGAAGGATCTGAAGCGCCAATATCAGGCTTCGTTCCAAGCAGCTCCCATCACAGACCACAACGGTGCAATCTGCCTCACCGCCGGTAATAAATGCTCCGGCTACCTGCTCATCCTCCGTTTTCCCCTCCAGAGAATATGTACCTGGCAGGTCTATAAAGGTAAATTCCGTTTCTCCCTCCCGCAGCCGACCCTGCGCCACCTCCACTGTTTTGCCCGGCCAGTTACCGGTATGCTGGCGCAGTCCTGTCAAGGCATTAAACAGAGTGCTTTTCCCTACATTGGGATTCCCGGCAAGGGCAACTTTCAGCTTATGTACGCCCTGGACACCCATTCAGCACTCCACCCGGATTTTCTCAAGATCCCGGGTACGCATAGCCATTACTACCCCCCGAAATTCCAGCGCCGTTACCTTCCCTCCCGGACTGCGATAGCCGCAGCGCACGGTCGTACCGGGGATAAACCCAAAATCCCGAAGTCTTCTCTTTAACGGCGATTCGGCATCGATCTTTACAATCACAGCCCTTTCACCGGGCCGTATACAACGCAAATTTGTCACCATGGATCATACCCCCAAATATTCCTGTGTCATTCTATCCCGGAATACTCCATTTGGTGACGATTCCGGCTTTTCATTTTCCGTTTCCTGTGTTACAATAAAAGAAAAACGGGAGAAAGCTATGAAAGAGAAAGTACAGGCTGTCATTGATATTTTAAAACTGCGCTATCCCGACGCGCTGTGCGCGTTGCACTACAAAAAGGATTATGAGCTGATGATCTCTGTACGCCTGGCCGCCCAGTGCACCGATGCCCGGGTCAATCTGGTGACCCCTGCCCTGTTTGCGGCCTACCCTTCCCTGGAAGCTTTGGCAAATGCGGAGGTTGCGGATGTGGAAAATTATATCCACTCCTGCGGTTTTCATCATCAGAAAGCAAAGGATATCGTGGCTGCCTGCCGGATGCTTATCGATGAATATGGCGGAAAAGTTCCGGATACCATGGAGAAGCTTCTGCGCCTTCCCGGTGTAGGCAGAAAAACCGCGAATCTCCTTTTGGGTGATCTCTACGGTGTTCCGGGCAGTGTGGTCTGCGATACCCATTGTATGCGTATCTGTGAACGGTTGGGTTTATCCAAGGGCAGAGAGCCGGAAAAAGTAGAACAGCAACTGCGGAAGATCCTGCCTCCGGAGGAAAGCTCGGATTTCTGTCACCGGATCGTCTTCTTTGGAAGAGAGATCTGCACCGCGAGAAAACCCAAATGCGGCGAGTGCCCTCTGGCAGTTGTCTGCAGCCAGATCAATAAATAACATTCTAAATCCCCCCTTGTCCGCATACCCTGTGGACAAGGGGGGATCTTCTTGCGCCGAAAGCTACCCATATTTTACAGCGCGCTTATGCTGACCGGGGTCAATCTGCTACTGCGGCTGGTATCCACCTCCTTCCAAGTGTACATTTCCGGACGCATTGGCGCGGCGGGGGTGGGTCTTTTGCAGCTGGTCATGTCTGTGGGCATGCTGGCTATGACCGCTGGCATGGCAGGCATCCGCACTGCGACCATGTACTTAACCGCCGAGGAATTGGGGCGGAAAAAGCCGAAGAATGTAACATGGATCCTTTCCGGCTGCTTTCTGTACAGCATTTTGTGCAGCGGGTGTGTCACGGTGGGTCTTTACAGCTTTGCACCTGCCATTGCTCAATACTGGATCGGTGATCCCCGCACTGTAGACGCGATCCGTTTGTTTGCCGGTTTTCTGCCGGTCAGCTGCCTGTGCGGCGTTATGACCGGGTATTTCACAGCCGCCAACCGAATTGGGACACTGGCGGCTGTGGAAATCGCTGAACAGCTTTTGTCTATGGTGGTCACCATGCTGGCCCTTGTCTTCTATGCCGGCAGTGATCCGGCTAGGGCGTGTCAGTGTGTAGTTCTGGGCAGCGGTGTCAGCGCCTGCATGGTCCTTGGGTGTCTGGTATTTCTGCGGACACGGGAACGAAGCGGCACCGGCTCCAGGATCCCCGTCCGTCGCAGGCTGATGCAGACCGCTGTTCCCCTGGCGCTGGCGGACGATCTCAAATCGGGAATATCCACCACGGAAAATCTCATGGTGCCCAAGCGGCTTGCCCTCTACCCGGGAGCCGCCGATCCCCTTGCTGCTTTCGGAACTGTTTGCGGTATGGTGTTTCCTGTCCTCATGTTCCCTGCTGCGATCTTATTTGGTCTGGCGGAGCTGCTGATCCCGGAGCTTGCCCGATGCTCCGCCGCAGGGAGCTGGAAGCGGATCCGGTATCTGGTAAAACGGAGTCTCAGAGTGGCGCTGGTATACGGCTGTTTTTTCTGCGGCCTTATGTTTCTGCTGTCTGAAAAGCTTTGCATGGCTCTGTACAACAGTTACGACGCAGGCCGTTATTTAAAGCAGTACGCTATTTTGATCCCCGTCTTGTACTGCGATGCCATTACCGACGCTATGACAAAAGGCCTCGGGCAGCAAAAAGCATGCGTACGGTACAATATCATCACTTCGTCCATGGATGTAATTTTACTGTTTCTGCTTCTTCCAAAATATGGTATGAGCGGCTATTTCTTCAGCTTTCTTGTGACCCATCTTCTGAATTTTGCATTAAGTCTGAGAAGGCTTTTAAAGATCACAGGCAAACTGATCTCTCCCGCAGTTCCCCTGTTTGCCTCTCTCTCCACAATCTTTTCTGTTTTTGTGTCTACCTGGGTGTCTACTCCCGTGATACAAATCACGACCTATGTACTTATTCTGATCTGTTCCTTGTTTTTATCCGGCGTTCTGGAAAAAGAGGATACTGAATGGATCAAGGGTCTTATACTAAAAAAGGCAGTCCGTTAAGGACTGCCTTCTCTTACATATTTTTCAGTATCTCCAAAAGAAATTTCCAGGTACGCTCTGTGGATGCGATTTCCAGCTTTTCCCGGCTGGTATGAATATCCTGCATGTTAGGACCAATGGAAACACAGTCAAGGTCCGGCATTTTTTCGCTGAGCATACCGCACTCCAGGCCGGCATGGATCGCCACCACCTCCGGCTCTTTGCCGAACATATCCCGGTAAATACTTACCATAGTGTCCCGCAGAGGAGAATCCTTCCGGTACTCCCACGCCGGATAGTCGCCCATCTCCGTGTAGCTGCCCTCGTGGAAGGTTGCCAGCTCCTTTAACCGGGCAAGCAACGCCCGCTTCTCCTGATTGACACAGCTGCGGACGGCAAAGGTCATGGTCAGCTCTTCATCCAGAGACACAACACCAAGATTCAGACTTGTTTGCACAAGCCCCGCAATATCCTCGCTCCAGCTTTGCACACCGTTAGGCGCTGCATTGAGAAGCGCAATCACCTTTGCAGAAGATTCTGTAGTCAGCGCATTGCCGCCCAGAGCGTCCACATCGTCACCCCGAACAACGGCATCCGGCTCATCGTACTGCTCCCGGATCTCCTTTTGCAGCTGCTCCGCAATATCGTTGATCCGCTCAATATACATGCCCATGGCAACCAGTGTCACCTGACAGGAACGGGGAATGGCGTTATCCTTGGCGCCGCCCTGAAGCTTTGTAATGCACAGGGGCATCAGCTTTTGCACACGACCTAAAAATTCACCCATCACCTTGTTGGCGTTTGCCCGGTTTTTATGGATCTCCACACCGGAGTGACCGCCCTGCAAACCCTCAACAGTCAGCTTCACACAAGGTCCGTAGACCACACGGCGCTGCACCGGCAGGTGGATCGTACCTCTTGCGCCGCCGGCGCAGGACACTGTGAAGATGCCCTCTTCCTCAGAGTCGATATTCAGCATGGTCCTGCCCTTGAGCATAGACAGGTCGATCCCTGCCGCTCCCTCCATGCCGACCTCCTCATCGACTGTAATAATGACTTCCAGCGGAGGGTGGGGTATGGTTTTGTCTGTCAGCAAAGCCATGGCATATGCTACAGCAATACCGTTATCGCCGCCAAGAGTCGTTCCTTTGGCATAGACATTCTCACCATCATGGGTAATGTCCAGCCCCTCCCGATCCATATCAATGGGACAATCCTCATCCTTTTCGCAGACCATATCCATGTGACCCTGGAGGATCACCGGGGGATGATCCTCATAACCGGGGGTAGCCTCGCCAAACATCAGAATGTTATTCAAATCGTCCTGAATACAGCGGATTCCATTTTCCTCAGCAAAGGATTTGAGATAATCGCTGATCGCCTTCGTATTCCGGGAGCCGTGGGGAATACCGCACAGCTTTTCAAAATAAGTAAATACCGCCTTAGGCTCTAATCCGGCGAGCTTGACTGTTTCCATACGCTCACTCCTTACGCATAAATTGGTTTTATTGTAGCACACAGGCGCGCAAAAGTCTAATACTTCTGAAAAAAGAAAGACCACAGGATGTTTCCTGCGGTCTTTTCATCGATCAAATAAGGCTCAGAGAGAGTGTCAGCAGAATCCATACCAGAGCCACCCACTTGGTTGCAGACGCCAGCATCTTATCCAGATTGCCGCTCTTGCTCTTGCTCATGTAGGACTCAGAATTGCCGGCGATCGCACCGGACAAGCCAGCCTCTTTACCGGACTGCGCCAGAACCACGACGATCAGCGCCAGACTGGCGATCACTTCCAAAACAGTCAGAATGATTTTCAATACTTCCATCTTCTTAACCTCCCTCCGACATTGCTAAAACCGCCTAAGCAGAAAGCTATTCAAGTCAAAACCCAACTCTTGGGCTTATAACAGCTTGACCATTGTAGCACAGGCTTTTGCAAATTGCAAGCATTTTATCGATATTTTTTTACTTTTTATTTCGTCACCCAGTTACCTGTTGCGGCGCAGGTCAGATAAGCATTGATAAAGGGATCCAATGCACCATCCATGACGCCGTTGACATTAGATGTCTCGCAGCCGGTACGGGTGTCCTTGACCAGAGTATAGGGCATGAACACATAGTTTCGGATCTGGCTGCCCCATTCGATCTTCTTCTGCACGCCCTTGATATCGGAGATCTTATCCAGGTGCTCCCGCTCCTTGATCTCCACCAGCTTAGACCTAAGCATACGCAGACAGTTTTCCTTGTTCTGGAACTGGCTGCGCTCGGTCTGGCAGGCAACCACGATACCCGTTGCCTTGTGGATCAGTCGAACAGCAGAGCTTGTCTTGTTGATATGCTGACCGCCGGCGCCGGAAGAACGGAAGACCTGCATCTCATAATCTTCCGCCTTGATCTCCACATCCTGACTGTCGTCCTGGATATCCGGGATCACCTCGATAGCGGCGAAAGACGTCTGACGGCGGGCATTGGAATCAAAAGGCGACACACGGACCAACCGATGAACGCCGTTCTCCCCTTTCAGGAAGCCGTAGGCGTTCTCGCCCTCAATGAGGATATCCGCAGACTTAAGACCTGCTTCGTCACCCTCCTGATAGTCCATGATCTTATAGGTATAGCCGTGGGCCTCTGCCCAGCGGGTATACATGCGGTAGAGCATCTGGCACCAATCCTGAGCCTCTGTGCCGCCGGCACCTGCCTGGAAGGATACCATGGCATTGTTGCCGTCATAAGTGCCGGTAAGCAAGGTCTGCAGGCGGCAGCGTTCCATATCGTCAGAGAGCTTCTGGAAGCCCTCCTTCAGCTCGTCCAGCATGGAATCGTCATCCTCTTCCGCTGCCATCTCGCAAATGGTCATTAAGTCATCCCACGCGGAGAGCATCTGCTCATAACGCTGGATTTTGTTCTCAGTGGTCTTGGTCTTGACCACCACCTGCTGGCTCTTCTCCGGATTATCCCAAAATCCGGGAGCCTCCTGCATAGCATGCAGACGCTCCAGCTCCAGACGCAGACCCTCCACGTTCAGCGATGCGGCAAGCGCCTCCAACGGCGCGCGGATCTCGCCCAGCTTCTGCTTATATACATCAAATTCGATATTCATAGACGAATACCCTCATTTCCTTAAATTTGGACATTTGGATGTATTATAGCCGAAAAATACCATTCTGTAAAGGGGGAAACAGAAAAACCAGGCGTTTCCGCCCGGTTATCTCAACGGTTGCTGGGCAACCCTTCATCCTCATCATAGATCAGGTCCTCCAAATCTGCATAGGGATCATTGGTCTCTCTCATATTTACACCTCCTAAAAATACATTCACACCAGTATATGCGAATCCGGATGTAAAATGAAGCTGTAAATTCTGGAAAAACCTTTTGCAAAAAAGCTTTCCTTGAGAACGCTGTGTTTATGCAGCTTTTTGCAAAACAAAACCGCCTCTTTCGAGACGGTTTTTGGCACCCCCGGCGAGACTCGAACTCACTACCTTACGCTTAGGAGGCGTACGCTCTATCCAGGTGAGCTACGGAGGCATATATTGCATTGTACCCAAAAAAGCAGATGGTGTCAACCTAAACTTCCCAGCATCCTTTGTTTGGTATTTACAAAATATTTATAATACACCGATTGTGTGATGCACTATATTCTGTTATAATGCAATTATAACAATACGTGTATTTTTCTGTTTTGATACGGGAGGGTATTATGAAGACAGGCAAATCAGGCAACCGCCTTGAGCGGATCGCTGGATTTATTGTGGATAAGCGAAATCTATTCTTTTTACTGTACATCTTTGCGCTGATTTTCTGTGTTTTCTCCATGAGTTGGGTGCAGGTAGAAAACGACGTGACTACATACCTGCCTGAGGATACGGAAACACGGCTGGGAATCGAGGCAATGAATGAGAATTTCGTTACCACCGGCACGGCACAGATCATGGTTTCCAACATTACGGTTGAAACAGCCCATCAGATTACTGACTCGATCAGCGCTGTGGATGGGGTTACAATGGTCACCTTCGACGAGACCGAGGATCACTACACAGACGCCTCTGCCTTATTTGATGTAACCTTTGAGGGAGCGACCAACGCCCCGGAGACCATCGCATCCATGGATGCGATCAAAGAACTGCTGAGTGGCTACGATACCTGCATCTATTCATCTGTTGGCTACGACGATAACACAATGCTGCGGGGCGAGATGACCACCATTCTGATCGTGGCATCCATTATTATGCTGACAGTGCTGATCCTCACCAGCCGTTCTTATATGGAAGTGCTCGTGCTGATCCTTACCTTCGGCGCGGCAGCGCTGATGAATATGGGCAGTAACTTCTTACTGGGTAAGATCAGCTTTATCTCTGACTCTGTGGCTGTGGTGCTGCAGCTTGCTCTGGCGATCGACTATGCCATTATTCTGTGTCACCGCTTTACCGATGAACACGAAACCAAAAACGCACGGGATGCCGCAGTCTCTGCCTTAAGCAAAGCCATTCCAGAGATCAGCGCATCCTCTCTAACCACCGTCAGCGGTCTTGCCGCCCTTGGCTTCATGGAGTTTGCCATTGGCCTGGATATGGCGCTGGTACTGATCAAGGCGATTCTGCTGAGTCTGTTGTCTGTATTTACTCTGATGCCGGGACTGCTTGTACTGTTCAGCCCCCTGCTGGACAAAACGCGGCACAAAAGACTTTTACCCAACATCACCTTTGCCGGCAAGTTTGCCGTAAAGGCTCGACGGGTCCTGCCTGCGGTCTTTGTCCTGCTTTTGGTCGGCGCGTTTATCCTTTCCAACCAGTGTCCTTACACGTACAGCTTTAACGACTTAAAAACCGCAAAAATGACAGACCGGCAGGAAGCTTACTTTGAGATCAAAGACACCTTCGGCACAAGCAACATGGTAGCGCTGGTCATCCCCAGCGGCGACTACGAAGCCGAAAGTCAGATCTTACAGGAGCTTTCCAGCCGTCCGGAAGTGAAAAGCACCATGGGGCTCAGCGGCATTGAGGCTATGGACGGCTATAAGCTCACTGACGCCCTTACCCCCCGGCAGCTTTCCGAGCTGGCAGGCCTCGACTATGAAGTAACCCAACTTCTTTATTCTGCATATGCTGCAGAGCAAAATCAGTTTGGCAGTATCATCAGCGGTGTAGAGGATTACGCTATTCCCCTGTTCGATATGTTCCTGTACCTGAAAAATCAGATGCAGGCCCACAACATTAACCTCTCCGGCGAGACCGGCGACATGCTCAACGACTTGTTCTCTCAGTTGGAAAGCGCTCAGGCCCAACTGCAAAATGAAAATTACAGCCGAATGGTGGTCTATCTGAATCTTCCTGAAGAAAGCGAGGAGACCTTCGCTTTTCTGGACGAGATCCGTTCCATCATCGGGCAGCATTACGAATCGGACTACTATGTAGTGGGTAACTCCACCAGTTCCCGGGATCTTTCTGCATCCTTCGCCGGAGATAACCTGATGATCTCCATACTATCCGCTTTCTTCGTCATTGTGGTGCTGCTGTTTACCTTCCGATCTGCAGGACTTCCCCTGCTGCTGATCGTGGTGATCCAGGGCAGTATCTGGATCAACTTCTCCTTCCCCACCATCACCGGCGAGCCCCTGTATTTCCTTGGCTATCTCATCGTAAATGCCATAATGATGGGCGCAAATATCGACTACGCCATTGTGATCTCCAGCCATTATCAGGAGCTGAAGTCCCACATGCCCCACAAGGAAGCCATCGTTCACGCCCTGAACGCCGCCTTTCCTACTGTGTTTACATCCGGTACCATTATGGCCTCCGCCAGTCTCTTGATCGGAAATATGTCCGCCCAGCCTGTGGTCTCCATCATGGGTATGTGTCTGGGACGGGGCACTATTATTTCCATTATCCTTGTGCTGTTTGTGCTTCCTTCCATTCTGGTTCTTGGCGACTCCATTATCAACCGAACCAGCTTTAAGATCAAAGGTCTGGAGCCTGCCACCAAGGAAGTCACCGGCACGGTTCGGGTGCAAGGTCATATCCGTGGACATATTTCCGGTTTTGTAGATGCAGATGTTCACGGCGTGCTCCACGGTCAGCTGAACGCCTCTGTTTCCACCGAGGGACAGATCACAATTGAAGGAGGCGACGACAATGCGTAAAAAAATTTGCCTTTTGCTTTGCATTCTTTTCCTTCTATCTATATCTACCTTTGTGTTCGCTGAAGACAACTCTGATCTGACAATATCCAATACAGAAGCATTTCTTGTCTTTGCGGAAAACTGTCGCCTGGATCGTTACAGTCAGGGTCTGACAGTCAATCTGACTGCAGATATCGATCTTTCCGGGACAGACTTTTCCGGCATTCCAATCTTTTGCGGCACCTTCCTTGGAAATGGTCATAGCATTTCCGGTCTTAGCATTGCTGTCAGCGGCTCTGAGCAGGGTTTGTTTCGTTATTTGACAGAAACTGCCACTGTACAGGACCTGCATGTATCCGGAACAGTCGCGCCTACAGGCAGCCGCAACAGCGCAGGCGGTATTGCCGGTCGCAATTCCGGTATTATCAAAAACTGCAGCTTTACCGGACTTGTATCCGGCAGCAGCCGCATCGGCGGCATTGCCGGTACCAATACCGTCACCGGAATCATAGAGTATTGCCGCAGTGACGGAAGTATTCACGGTAGCCATTTCGCAGGCGGTATTGCAGGTGAAAACAACGGTGTGCTCCGCAACTGTGAAAACACAGCCGATGTGAATACCACAGAGCAACAAAACAATATCGACATTTCTGACATTACCATTGGAACGATCACCGGAACAGAGTCAGCAAGTACAGTCACCGATATTGGCGGTATTGCGGGCATATCCGGCGGTACGATCCGCCAATGTAAAAACCTGGGTGATGTGGGATATAAGCATATCGGCTACAATATTGGCGGTATCACCGGCACACTGTCCGGATATCTTACCGATTGCGAAAACGGCGGCGTCGTTTCCGGCCGGAAGGATGTAGGCGGCATTGCCGGTCATATAGAACCGGCGATCACGCTTCGCTATGAAACCGACACCCTCCAGATTCTGCAAGGCCAGTTGACGATCCTTTCCGGTCTTACAGACAAAGCTGTCCTCAATGCCCAAGACAACGCTGTCACAGTCCGTTCTCTGATAGCTGGCCTTGAAAATCATTTAAATAATGCACAGGCCGCCTTGGATGTTTTTACCGTCGATCCGGAAAACCCGGAACTGAAGGATGCAGATACCTACACCGCCGCAGCCCAGTCTTTGACCGGCAGTCTGCGTGGCTTTGAGCGAACCTTGCGATCTTTGGCACAGGCTGTAGAAGACATCGGCGATGACCTCTACAACGACCTGACTGCCATTACGGAACAGGTTGCAGTCATTCAAGACACCCTTAATCAAGGCGAGGACGCTCTGGGTGGATCTGTAGAAGATGTTTCCGATGCCGACACAGAGGAAGATCTGTCCAGTAAGCTTTCCGCGTCTGTCAATAATGGCGCGATCCTTGGCGATATCAATGTGGGCGGTATCGCAGGCACTGTGGCCATAGAGAATGACCTTGACCCGGAGAAGGATATTCTTGTATCCGGAGAGATCTCCCTGAATCTCTCCGGTCAGATACGAAGCGTTATAACCAAGTGCAGTAACACAGGTCATATCACCGCCAAGAAAAACCATTCCGGCGGTATTGTGGGTTGGCAGTCGTTAGGGCTTATAAAGGCATGCGCCAATACCGGCGCTGTAGACGGCGCCAATTATGTCGGTGGCATCGCCGGACAAAGCCTGGGCCGGATTCGGGACGCGGCTGTAAAATGTGTCGTCTCCGGAGATGCGTATGTTGGCGGCATTGCCGGAAGCGGCACTACGGTCACCCATTGCCACAGCATGGCGACCCTCTCGGGCAGCGAACGGATCGGCGCGCTTCTGGGCTATGCGGAGAACACTTCTGCCGAAGAGGCGCAGCCGATTCTTGGGAATGTGTATGTTCCGGTCCCCCGGGATGTTGGCGGCATTGACGGGATCAGCTATGCGGGCATGGCAGAGCCTGTTGCATTAGACGCATTTCTTGCCCTTGTGGATCTTCCTGAAGAAATGAAAACTGTAACGGTGACCTTTCTCTTTGAAGATGGGACATCCCAGCTTGTGACCCTTACTCCCGGCGATAACTTGGATCTATCCCAAATCCCGTTGCTTCCAGAAAAACCGGGATATAGTGCAAACTGGGAAGGGCTGGATTCACTGATTTCGGAAGGTCTTCTGCATGACACCACTGTAAAAGCCCAATACATTCGCTATGATTCAACTGTTGCATCTGCAGAGGTCGACCAGGACGGCAAGCCCATTCTTCTTGCGCAGGGTAATTTCCCCCCCGATTTTTCTGTTATTGCAAAGCAGTGGGATGATAGTCCGGCGCTTTCTGATAAAGAGATCCTGCTTAAGACCCATTTAGTCTCCGTTTCCCACAAAGACGCCGTCACCTCCATGCGATATTTGATACCATATGATACAGATCCTTCCCATTTGCAGCTGTATATCCACACTTCCTCCGGGGGCTGGTCCCCTATTGCTTATACTGTTCACGGAAGCTATGCTGTGTTTACTCCGGAAAATGAAATTGATGGTATTGCCCTTACATTCCAAACACCGGTGAAAATTCCGTGGGGATTGATTGCAATAGTCATAACCGCTATTGCCACAATCAGCTTCTCCTATCTTCACAAGCGCAAAAGAAAACCCTCATCTGCGCAGAAAACACCTGCTTCATAAGCGCAAAAAATATCCACCTATGGAAACGCTCCATAGGTGGATGCTTTTTTACATAAATAATTATTCTTCGTCGTCTTCTTCCAGAGAGAATTCCAGAAGCTCGCCGCAGCCGTCACAGGTGATGCTGCCCTCTTCCAAAGTCTCCTCGTCAAAGTCCACGATCTCGCCGCAAACGGGGCACTTCACCTCGTAGATGGTGGTCTCCTCGTCGCCAAAGTCGAAGCCTTCCTCTAAGTCCTCGTCGTCGAGGTCATAGTCGTCTTCGTCGTAGTCGTAGTCATCCTCGTCCTCTTCGTCCAGGATGTAATCCTCGATAGCGTCCAGATCTTCCTCGATCTCGTCCAGCTCATCGGAAATGGCGATGGTGGTCTCTTCGATATCGGTCAGGCGCTTGGTGATGTCACCCAACAGATCTACAATACGCTCAATGATCTTTCCTTCGGGCTTTTCCAGGTCCAGCTCCTTGCCGTCCATGTAGCCCTTCAGGTATGCTGCCTTTTCAGAAATGGTCATAGTTTTCTCCTTATTACTTGGAGCGGCCCAGGTACTCGCCGGTGGTGGTGTCGATCTGGATACGCTCGCCCTCGTTGATGAACAGGGGAACCTTGACCTCAGCGCCGGTCTCCAGGGTAGCGGGCTTCAGGGTGTTGGTAGCGGTGTTGCCGGCGAAGCCGGGCTCAGTGGATGTGACCTCCAGGTCAACAAAGCGGGGCGCTTCGATGCCGAACACATTGCCCTTGTAGCTCATGATGGTGCAGGTGTCGTTCTCCTTGACGAAACGGAAGCTGTCGTCCAGAACGCTCTTCTCAATGGGGACCAGCTCATAGGTCTCGCCGTCCATGAAGTAGTACAGGTCGCCGTCATTGTAGGAGTACTCCATCTTCTTGCGCTCAATGTAAGCGGTGGGGTACTTGTCATTGGGGTTGAAAGTGGTTTCAGTCACGCCGCCGGTGATGACATTCTTCATCTTAACACGGACGAAGGCAGCACCCTTACCGGGCTTAACATGCTGGAACTCAATGATCTGCATGACCTTGCCGTCCATATCGAAAGTAATGCCGTTTCTAAAATCGCTAACAGAAATCATTTTATTTATCCTCCTAAAAATGCGCCCCGTCAGGGGATGAACTTGTGCGTAGTTTAACGCGTATATTTTAACCCAAAATCCCCTTAATTGCAAGAGGAAATCCAAAGTATTTTACAGAATTATCAAGTTTTTCGGGCTGTGGGTGATGTCTTCGCAGCCATCCTCGGTAAAAATCACCACGTCTTCAATGCGGACGCCGAATTTTCCGGGGAGATAAATGCCGGGTTCAGCAGAAGATATCACATTTTTCTCCATAACAGTTTCGCCGGCAGGACTGCAGTTGGGCGACTCATGGACCTCCATGCCTAAGCTGTGTCCGTAGCTGTGACCAAAATAATCACCGTAGCCGGCATCGGCGATCACCTGCCGCGCCGCACCGTCAATTTCCTTACCGGTAACTCCTGCTTTGGTAGCGGCAATGCCTGCCTTCTGAGCTGCAAGCACGGTCTCATAGACCTTCTTCATCTCCTCGGTAGCATAACCAACCGCCACTGTCCGGGTCATATCGGAGCAGTAGCCTCCCCAGGAAGCGCCGAAGTCCATGGTGATAAAATCTCCCTCTCGGATCACCCGGTCACCTGCCACGCCGTGGGGCAGGCTGGTGTTCGGACCAGACACAACGATGGGGTCAAAGGCCAGTCCTTCGCCGCCATTTTTATACAGGCAATAAATAAGCTCTGCCTGCAGCTGCTTTTCCGTCATGCCAACCTTAAACCGGGTCAGAACCTCTGCAAAGGCTTTGTCGGTAATATCCTGAGCCTTACGCATCCGCTCCAGCTCCCAGGGCTCTTTTACTGCCCGGAAACCGTTGATCTTTTCATTCATAGGCACCAGCTTTGCCTGCAGCTTGCTCTCATAGCTTTGCTGCTCAGAAACGGTGAGGTAATCCTCCTCATAACCGAGAGTCTCCACGCCAAAGTCCGCGATGGCATCGTTGAGTCGCTTGCTGTAGGGATTTGCCCGGTCTACCATAAGCACCTCAAAGCCCCGGATCCCATTTTCCGCAGATTCGATATAGCGGCTGTCGGTAAAGTAACGGCAGCCTGCCTTGGTCACAATAGCGACGCCCTCTGCGATGTCAAATTCCGCACCGTAAAAGCGGCTGTACCGGCTGGTAAGCAGCAGTCCGTCCACCGTACCGTCCAGCAAAGTGAGATATTTTTCAAGGTTTTTCATAGTTTTATCCTCCTGTTTTTTGCAGCAATAATAAAAGGCATTTCCGCCACATAGCGGAGTTTCAGCCAGAAATTATGATTGTTGATCGCCTTGACCCGGATAGACCGGATCCCCGCCAGGCCAGCGCCCAGGGTATCAGTATAGATCTGATCTCCTGCCAAGGCACAATTCTCTTTGGGGCAGTCAAACATGGCAAGGCACTCCCGGATGCCTTTGGAAAAAGGTTTTTTTGCGTGGGTGATACAGGGAAGCCCCCATTCCCGACAAAATATCTGCACCCGTTCCTTCCGGCTGTTGGACACCACACACAGCTTGATATCCGATTGTTTCATTCTCTCCAGCCACCGGGACATTTCCCCTGTGGGAACATTGGTGGTATAAGGCACGATGGTATTGTCAAAATCCAACATCAGCAACCGGATGCCTGTTTTTTGTAAATACTCCGGTGAAATGTCCGTTAAGCTGTCCGCCAACACCGTGGGGAGCAACGGGAAATTCATAAGCGTTTTTCCTCTTTCATAGAATAAACCGATTATATCACGGAAGGTGGGATTTGTCTATGCCCTTGCCTGTCTATCTTGCTATGACCGCTGCCCAGTTTCAGCAATCAAAGCCGCTCCCCTCCCACCCGGCATGGATGGCATGTCATTTTTCCTGTTACGGCACCGGACTAAGTAACTGTCCGGAAAAGCTTCCCGATAACACACTGCTGATCCTTAATGACCGGACGCCGGTATGGGATCACGACCCGAAGCTGATCGTCAGCCAGCTTCAGCATATTACGGAAAGAAACAAACTCCCCGGGATCCTTCTGGATCTTCAGCGGCAGGATGTTCCCCAAACTGCTGTTATCGCCAAAGCCATCACCCAGGAGTTGAGCTGCCCCGTGGCCGTGACAGAGCATTACGCAAAAGATCTGGACTGTCCGGTATTTCTGTCGCCACCGCCTCTGCATCGCCCTCTGAAGGCCTATCTGGAGCCTTGGGCGGGACGGCAGATCTGGCTGGAGGCGGCACTGGACTGCCAGCAGATGACTGTCACCTCAGAAGGGTGCGCTATCTCCCCTGTGTTCCCCTATCGACCCACGGATACCGGATTTATAGAAGAAGACCTGTTTTGCAGATATGACATAAATGTCGGGGAAGATCAGATCATCTTTACCCTGTTCCGCACTCCGGTGACGCTGAACAAACTCCTTGCCGAGGCTGAGAAGCTGGGTGTCTGTATGGCCGTGGGGCTGTACCAGGAGCTTGGGAAATATTCTGTTTAAGGAAAATGCACCTTGCAGTGGATTGCAAGGTGCATTTAGACTTTTAGCGAATCACCCGGACACGGAACACGCCTTCCAGCTTTTCCATTTCCTCTGCCAGACCGGCAGGTGTTGCCTCGTCCAAGTCCAGCATAGTACAGGCATACTCACCCTTACTGCGGTTGAGCATGTCAGAGATGTTGATATTGTAGCTTGCCACTGCGGTAGTGAACCGGCTGATGGTATTGGGGATGTTCTTATGCAGGATGGTCAGCCGTCCGGGCTTGGTGCATACGCCCATATCACAGTTGGGGTAGTTGACAGAGTTGATGATATTACCGTTTTCCAGATAATTCATCACCTGACGGACTGCCATTTTCGCACAGTTATCCTCGGACTCCTCGGTGGATGCGCCTAGGTGAGGAATGGCGACAACACCTTCCATGCCTGCGGTTCTGTCATTGGGGAAATCCGTAATATATCGCTTCACCTTACCGGACTTCAAGGCTGCCTCCATAGCATCATCGTCCACCAGACGGTCACGGGCAAAGTTCAGAATGATCACGCCGTCCTTCATCATTGCCAGTGTTTCCGCGTTGATCATCTTTTCCGTGCTGTCCAGCAGAGGAACATGCAGCGTAATGATATCACAGTTGGCGTAGATCTCCTCCCGGGTCTTCGCGTGGATAATACCGCTGTCTAAGTGCCATGCGGCATCAATGGAGATATAAGGATCGCAGCCGTAAACTGTCATGCCCAGCTTAATGGCGGAATTGGCAACAGGACCGCCGATAGCGCCCAAGCCAATAACGCCCAGCTTTTTGCCCATGATCTCATTGCCGGCAAATTTGGACTTACCCTTCTCTACTTTCTTTGCCACATCGCCCTCATCCTGAATGGACTTGACCCAGTCGATACCGCCCACCACGTCCCGACTGCCCAGCAGCATACCGCAGAGGACCATCTCCTTAACGCCGTTGGCGTTAGCACCGGGAGTATTAAACACAACGATGCCCTTTTCCGCGCACTTATCCAGAGGGATATTGTTGACGCCTGCGCCTGCACGGGCAACAGTAGTCAAATTATCGGACAGTTCCATTTCATGCATGGATGCGCTGCGCACCATGATGGCTTCCGCCTCATTTACATTCTGCGTCGTTTCATACTGCTCCGTCCACAGGGCAGTCCCCTTGGGGGAAATGGGATTTAAGTAATGAACCTGATACATGACAAAGCCCTTCCTTAGCTGTTTTCTGCTTCAAATTTTTCCATAAATGCCACCAGCTTCTCCACACCCTCGATAGGCATGGCGTTATAAATACTGGCGCGCATACCGCCAACGATCCGGTGGCCCTTCAGGTTTACAAAGCCAGCGTCAGCCGCCTCCTTCAAGAACTTGGCATCCAGATCAGGGTTGCCTGTGACAAAAGGAACGTTCATCAAGGAGCGGTCCTTCTTCACAACCGTGCCGGTAAACATTTTGCTCCGGTCCAGGAAATCATAAAGGATGGCTGCCTTTTTCTCATTGTGGGCCTTCATAGCTTCCAGACCGCCCATTTTCTTCAGCCACTTAAACACCTTGCCGCAGATATAAATGCCGTAAGCGGGAGGTGTATTGTACATAGAGCCGTTGTCTGCATGGATCTTGTACTGGAGCATAGTGGGAGTGCCCTCCATAGGCTCTTCGGGGATCAGATCCTCACGGATGATCACAATAACCACGCCCGCAGGTCCGATGTTTTTTTGGACGCCGCCGTAGATAATGCCATACTTAGTCACATCCACCGGCTCGGACACGAAGCAGGAAGACACCTCGGAAACCAGGATCTTGCCCTTGGTATCCGGCAACTGCCAGAACTTTGTACCGTAAATGGTGTTGTTTTCGCAAATATACACATAGTCCGCATCCTCGCTGATAGGAAGATCGGAGCAGTCGGGAATGTAAGAGAACGTCTTGTCAGCAGAAGATGCCACAGCATTTGCCTTGCCGTACTTCTTCGCCTCTTCATATGCCTTTTTTGCCCACTGACCGGTAATGATGTAGTCGGCAACGCCGTTTTTCATCAGGTTCATGGGGATCATAGCAAACTGCTGGGACGCGCCGCCCTGCAGGAACAGCACTTTATAATTATCGGGGATATTCATCAGATCCCGCAGGTCCTGTTCTGCCTCATCGATGATTGCCTGGTATGCCTTGGACCGGTGGCTCATCTCCATAACGCCCATTCCGGTTCCCCGGTAGTCGAGCATCTCAGATGCCGCTTCCTGCAGAACCTCCTCAGGCAAAACTGCCGGACCGGCAGAGAAGTTATAAACACGCTTCATACCTTATTCCTCCATTTCTGTTGTACACCCTATGTGCACAAATGTCCTTATCCAACATGATACCATTTTCCTCCCCAAAATACAATATGATATAATGCAAGATTTTCTACCGTTTTGCAGGGCAATTTTTGCCACTATTGTATGTTTACACATATTTTAACGTATGTTTACAGGTCGTTTACGAAAAATTCAATGTTAATTTTGACCAATTCCGTACAATATAGCTATATAAAGACAATGCAAAGGAGAATGTTTATGGATCAGGAATTTGAATATACCCCACAAAAAAAGACAGGCAATACCGGAAAAATAGTTGCTCTTGCGCTTGCCTGTTCATTACTGGGAGGGATCGCAGGCGCTGCGCTTGCCGGTAATCTGCCCGATAACAAGGTAGCATCCGGCTCCGATCTAAACAACGCAAACATTTCAGTGGGTCATCGGGAAAACACCGTCATCGATATCCATACCGTAGACACAGGCAAGCTTATGACCCCTGCGGAAGTATATGCTGCTAATGTCAATTCTACCGTTGGCATTACCACCTCTGTTACCACCAACTTCTGGGGATATCAGACCACCTCCGCCGCTTCCGGCTCCGGTTTTATTCTGACCGATAACGGATATATCCTGACCAACTATCATGTGGTTGAAGATTCCGATTCCATCACTGTCAGACTATATAACGGGGATAGTTTTCCCGCCACCTTGGTAGGTTTCGACCAGTCCAACGATGTGGCGGTTTTGAAGATCGACTCCCATGATCTGACTCCGGTGATACTGGGCGACTCGGATAACATGAATGTAGGTGACAGCGTGGTCGCCATTGGAAATCCTCTCGGGGAACTGACCTTCTCTCTCACCGCCGGCGCTGTCAGCGCGCTGGACCGGGAGATCACCATGTCTACCGGTGTTACCATGAATCTGATCCAGACAGACTGCGCCATTAACTCCGGTAACTCCGGCGGCGCGCTTTTCAATCTTTACGGCGAGGTAGTGGGAATCACCAACGCCAAATACTCCAGCTCCTCCAACAGTGAAGCCTCTATCGACAATATCGGTTTTGCCATTCCCATCAATGATGCCCGCACAATTGCCGAGAGTATCATTGAAAAAGGCTATGTATCCAAACCCTATATCGGCGTATCTGTCCAGGATGTCAGTCCGGAGATCCAAAGCTACGGACTACCCCAGGGCGCTGCTGTCCGAAGTGTTGCCACAGACAGTCCGGCAGAGAAAGCCGGTCTTCAAGTCGGTGATATTATCACCGCTGTGAACGGCACCGCCGTTACAGGAAGCAATGATCTTATTCGCCTTGTAAAAAATTCCGCTGTAGGCGATGTAATGAAACTGACCGTTTACCGGCAAGGCGCTACTACGGAGATCTCACTTACAGTAGGTGAGCAGATCCTTTCCGCTCAGCAAGACCGCTGAGTATAAAAAATCCACCGCTCTGCGGTGGATTTTTTAGTTTTGGTAATAATCTGCCGTCAGCAACAGATTGCTGATGTGAATAAAGGACTGAACCTTTTGGGACATCTCGTCCAGATATTCTTTTGTTATTTCCTTATTATGGGTGTTAAAAAGGATTTTTGTGTTTCCGTTGGTGCTGACTTTGCAGGCAACACCGTCACTGATCCAACTGCCGTTGGGAAACAGGGCGTAACCCTCATAATTTTTGTCAAAGGCATCCTGTCCTAAATAGTTATAGGGGGAATCGATCCCCATAAGATTGAGTACCGTAGGCAAAAGATCCGCGGTATTAAGCGTTTTTTCCACCTTTACAGACGGTCCTCCCGGCGACCAGATAAAGCAAGGTGTTTTCTCCAACAGCAACACGTCATCCACCCCGGAATGGGCATAAAGCTCCTCGGTGTTTTTATAGCCATAGGTATAGTGATCTGTAACACCAATGATCACTGTGTTTTCCAGCGTGCCGTTTTCCTCCAGCTCAGTAAGAAGTCGGGCAAAAAAGTCGTCCACCAGTTTTGCCTTGACCCGGGCGCAGTCCTCTTCCTCGCTGTCATACATTCCCCGATACTCCGGATACTGCTTTAACGCATAGTAACTGAGAACTTCGTTATACACATAGCTTAAATGGGCAGACCGGGTGATTACCGTATTGAAGGTCTGACCCTCCCGGAAAAACAGCTGTTCCATCTCCGGGATCTCAAAAAGCAGGCACTCATCGTAAAGGGCTTTTTTATCTGTCACATAATCCTCATAGGTATTATAAGCAGCATAGCCCATAGCAGGCTCGAACACGCCCCGGCTGTAAAAATCGGGGTTGTTATAATGGAACACCTGAGCGGTATAGCCGTTATCCACCATCTGGGACGCAATGGACTGGTTAAAACCGTTGGTCACATAGTCAAAGACATAGCCTGCATTGGTGGGCAGATAGATGCCCGTATTGACACAAAATTCCGAGTTGAGTGTTCTGGCTGTTCCGTAGCCAGGAGTATAGAAATCAGCAAACTGGATCCCCTCCTCCATCATTTTCATAATGGTAGGGGTTTCCTTTTCTGTGATCATCCAGTCATCCATAGATTCCATCAACACCAGGATCACATTTTTGCCGGCAAAGATACCGGTCATATCATTTTCCGTCCGTTCTCCCCGTCGGTCAAAATAAGCATCGATCTCTACTTTCTGCTCTTTGAGCTGCTGCCGATAGGCAGGCGTTAACGGATATATTTCGTGTTTCCAAATATCCCGGAAAGTCAAATGGAACACACCGCAGATGTCATAAGTCTTCTTGGCATCGTACATGGTGTTGTAGGTAGCCCTGTAAGAGGAAGACTGGCCAAACTCCGACCGGGTGCCCCAAATATCTAAGTCCTTTAGAAAAATAAACTCCGGCAGTAGGCACAGGCAGACGATACAGGCTGCCGCCAACGCTCCGTAGGGAATTTTGATCAGAATCCCTGCCGGGTCTTTGGGGTATTTCCAGATCAGCAGGCCACCCAACAGGATGAGCAAGCCGCCTCCGATCCACCACAAAAGCGGAAAAGCGCTTAAAACATCTCCCAGAAAATCCGCGCCCTCACCGGCATAGAATATATCCGAGAGCCACATCATCTTGCCGAAGATTTTATAAAAGGCAGTCTGAGCCAGCGTCCAGACCAGGAAAAAGTAATAGATTATGCCAAAAACGATCCGTCCTGCTTTTCTCGGCAACATCAAAATCAGTCCGGCGATCAGCAGCGCCCATACAGCGCCAAACCCCAGTCCACTGTACTCGACCGGAGCAAGCATCAGGCAGGCAAATCCTTCTATCAGAAAAAAGCTGCAGGCCAGAAGAAAAACTCGCAGAAAAAACATTCCCAGTTCCCGCCCGACAAAAGAAAAAATTGATTTCTTCAAAGTTATCCTCCGGTAAAATCAAACTTAACATGATCCATCATAACATATTTGTTTCCTGTTGTCTATTGACGATTCAATCCGGGAAAGGCAGATTTTGTCAGAATTGCAAGCCGTCCTTTCGAATCCCGAATCCTATGATAAAAAATGCAGATACCCGGATGGGTATCTGCATGCCCCTACACATAAAATAAATGAATATCTTTAATAAAATTGATTGCTGCTCCCATCCGTACCGGATGCAACCAGCAATCAATGGATTCTCCCACGGACTAAAAAACATGCCCCCGGCATGTTTTTTACCCCACCTTCGGTGGGGCCGTCCTTTCGAATCCCAAATCCTATGATAAAAAATGCAGATACCCAGATGGGTATCTGCATTTTTTGGCAGAGGATGAGGGATTCGAACCCCCGCGAACGGAGTCAGAGTCCGGTGTGCTACCGTTACACTAATCCTCTATGCAACGCACGGATATTATTATACGCAAAGGAGGGAAAAAGTCAAGCACTTTTTTCCATTTCCCCTGCTTTTTTCCCGTGAACAAAGGTAGCTTACCCCGGAAAATTTTAATTATTCCTTTTCCCACGGAAACGGGTTTCCTCTTAAAACAGAATTACGAAGATAGGAAAAAGTTTCCTTCTCCCCTTTATCCCGGAGCATAGTCAAAATATATTCCAGTGCCTGCCGGGTATCCGGGTGCATCAGCTCCCGTTCCCGGCTTTTCAGAAAGTACTCCAACGCAGAGCCGGGGTGGTATGCCTTTCCCTGATATACCATACATGCCGCCCGGCGGTCCATGACCTTTTCCACCAGATATTTCCTGGGCATGGGCACAGATTCATAGTTACGGGTCTGCCGATTCATGTCTGTCCAATACTCATAATGATGCCGGTTGCGTCCCTTATGATGCATCCACGCTTCGCTGTAACCCTTTGCTTCACGCTCTGCAGTATTGGGGCTGCGTGTACCCTGGTAGAACACAGCGCCGTTCCAAAACTCTGTACGGCTGTACTTGGAAAGGTCATGGACAAGTCCCTGCCAGTAAAGACCTACCCGAAAGCATCCCTGCCGCACAAGCCAACGGTGATAGGTGATGGTTTTAAAATGCTGCCAAGCCTTCATGTTCTGTCCACGCCTTCTTCCGGTTTTGTATAGTATATTCTATGCGGGCGTTGGTGAAACCACCAACGCCCGTTTGGGGATGATATCTGTTATTGATACTCGATGACCTCAGGAGGAATTGCGATCAGGCGCATAGTCTTAAATGCCAGGCAGTGATCATAGTACCGCTCCAGCTCCAGCTCATATTTGCCAAAGCCGATCCGGAATTCCTCAAATTTCTCTGCGCTCTTCTTGTAGTTTCCCTGGGCGATCTCCACCAGGAAGGATGCCAATCCTTCAATATAATCCGCATGGCGGAGCAATATCCGCATAGATACGGTCTGAGGACGGGTGGGCATAGAAAGATGCGCATTTGCAATGGCTCTTCCCTCTTCTGCCAGAGTCTTGATTCCTGCCAGCTTTTCCACTCTTGCAGGATCATAGTGCTTGCCCTTGGCAGGGTCAACAGATGCTTCACCGGTCATGTAGGTAAAGTCGAAGGTATCGGTAACCTTCTGCAGGTATGCCTTGACCTCCTGCCATGCATCGCCGTAGATGTGGGACAGGTAATCGTTGACCACAGCATCGTAGTCACAATCCCGGTTCATCAAAGTCTCGGCGTAAACATACATGTGCAGGCCGTTGGGGAAGAAGCTCCGCTGAGAGCCGTCCTCCACATAGCCGTCCAGACCGATACTCTTCAAGCCACGGATATCCTCATAGATCCGGCGGCTGATGTACATAAGGCCAGGATCATGGAACTGCTGTCTCCAATAGTGATACTCATAGGAGAAGGCAGGACCGTGCCAATCCTTCTTCCAATCCCGCAGGAACGCGGTATTTTCCTCGGCAGACTTGGGCAGATCCCATTCATTTCGCCGGTAATCCGGAGTCTCGGGCAGCACGCTGTCCTCCCGGATGCTGGATGTATAGGAACGGGTGATAGGTGCATACAGCAGGGAGAACCGCTGAGGATTCTTGATCGTCACAGTCTCAGGTGCAAACATAGTATCCAGGTAAGCGATAAACACAATACGGGTAGCAAGGCCCTTTTCTGTAAGCTTCTCATCCAGCTCGTTCTGATCATCATATAGTAATCGCTGGGACGAGCCTTCCGGCACTCGTCGCACTCGCAGTGGTTATGATGAGCATCCGCCAGCCATACATGGAGGTAATCCACATTCTGGTGCAGCTCTGCGTACTCCACAATGCTGTTGACCATAGTGGTCCGGACCTTGGGGTTGGACATGCACAGGTTGGTGTTCAGAGGAACGCCACCATGCATCTCACGAACGCCATTCACCATTGCCAGGCATTCTCTCTGCTCTTCAGTCAGCACCTGGCTGGATGCACGCCATGCATCGGAGGAGTTCAGACCGAAGGGCTCTGCGGTCCAGCCGTGACCCATATCATGGAACTGCAGGCCACGCTTGGAGATCTCCGCCTCACACTGACGCTTCCACTGAAGCACCTGTTCTCTGGAAACAGGCTCAGGAGGACGGTTTTCCTCATTGTGCATGTGAGAATAATAAACATCGTAGTAATAGAAGGGAATGTCAAACTCCAGCATGTACACATTGATCTCCAGCTTTGCGTAGAAGTCAATGGTATCCAGCATAGCCTGCTGGCTCTCAGCGCCTTCGTTACAGTGACCGCGGAAACGGTGGTCAGCCAGCTTGTGGTACTTGGTAGCGGCAATATCCTTCACAGGCACATAGTCGCCGTCCACGCCGGGATAGAGCCAGCGGCAGCCATTCTCCCGGAGAAGTCTGTAAACCGCAAACAGAACACTTCTGGGGTTGGAGCCGGCAAGAATGCCGCCATCAGTCTGGGTATCAATATGAATCACATCGTCCAGAACAGGGTCTGTTGCTTCACTGGGCAGACCAAAATCCTCCAGAAGTCCAAGACGGAATCCGTCCTTTGCATCGGGGTCATAGAGAATGTCAATTTCACCGCAACCAGGCATCATCATCCGCAGATACTTTTTCAGTTCCTCTGCGGCAAAATCGATCACATGATCGGCGCGCACTTTCCTAATTTAAATCATAAGCTTCCCTCCGAAGGTTTTTCTTTCCTTCCACATAATACCATGAATACAGCACTATTTCAAGGTGTTTTGGGATTTTATTTGACGGATGGACTCCCTTGTGATATTCTATACTGGAAGGACAAAGAAAGGGGTAGTGACTATGAACAGCCGTGTTTTTCATATGGAAGCGCTTGCCGCTTTGATGCAGGAGAGTTTTGCCGCCGGGCAAGATGTTCACTTCTCTCCGAAAGGTGTCAGTATGCTTCCTATGATCCGACAGGGTATTGATACCGTTACCCTTTCCCCTATCCGTCAGCCGCTGAAAAAATATGACATTCCCCTTTACCGGCGAGATGACGGCACTTATGTACTGCACCGAATCGTTCGGGTCGACGAAACCTATACCTGCATAGGAGACAATCAGCAAATTATTGAGCCTGGTGTCCGGCAAGATCAGATGATCGCAGTCGTCACAGCCTTTACAAGAGGAAACCGGAAGATCCCCGTCGACGATCCCCTGTATCAGTTTTATGCCCGGTTCTGGCATTTGTCCAGACCTGTCCGCCGGTTTGCCGGAAAAGCAAAGCGGAAGCTGAAACGGATCCTGCATATCCAATGAATACCATCTCCCACTGTATTTACCGGTGGGAGAATTTTTGTATAAAGAAAACCACGCGTTAGACGCGTGGTTCAATAAAGCCTATGGCGGCGAGTAAAAATCCCTGTTAAGATTATAGGTGCGGTCCGCCAACTGCACAAACAATCAAAACAGGGAGGCACTCATATGAGCATGAGTAGTA
>JAZNZT010000092.1:0-5172 GCA_045595075.1 Faecousia sp. | reverse complement strand
TGCGGGTGCGTCGACAACGGGAGTCTCCTCGGGAGCTTCTTCCACAATGTAGCCGTCCTTGGAATTCCAGTAGATGACAGTATTCTCATCGTTCAGGGCCTCAATGGGATCAAATGCCTGAACAGTAGCGCCGGACAGGATATTGAAGTGAGCGACGGAAGCGGTGCCATTGCCCCACTCTTCGTCAACAGTCCACCATGCGGCGATGCCGTCGATGTTATTCTTGACGTAGTCAACACCCTCGGTGCCATACATAATGGCATAAGCGGTATTTGCAACGGAGTCAGCAACTTCGCCGCCGGCTGCGGAAACACCAAACTGGCAGGCGCCGCGCATGACGGAGGGAGTCACGCCGTCGGTAGCGGAAACGGCACCGACCATGTAGTCAGCCTCATTGCCCATAACGCCGGAGGAGAAGAACGCGAACTCGTTCAGCTGATCGGGATAATTATCCACGATGTACTGGCCGCCCTGAGTGGAAGCCAGAGAGTTGTAAGCGATGAAGACGCGGGTATTGGGGTTGGTGGTCAGGATGTTGGCAACGTTCAGGCCGCCGTTGGTCTGATCCTGCTCGTCCACCTTGCCGTTAAAGCGCTCAGCTGCGATCTGGCAGTAAGCGGGGTTCTCAACCTTATTGGCTTCGTCGACCACGTTGCCGGAGATATCAATGTAGTTACCCTCGTAGTCCTTCAGGTAAGGCTCCAGAATAGCCATCTCACCGGCGGAGCGCTCCAGAGTTTCCTCGGACAGGCTGGACTGCAGGAATGCCAGCTCCCAGTTGGGGTTGGCGGCAGTCAGCTCATCAGCATGAGCTTCGATCCAGTTCTTAGCGATCAGGGCAACGTAAGCACCGATCAGGTACTCGTTGGAGACGGTGCAGCAGTCGTAGTACTCTTCGCTCAGGTTCTTGGATGTAGCACCGTTGATGTAGACCTTGACACCAGCGTTGTGAGCCTCGATGATGGCATCAGACAGAGCATCGATGTCGGTAGGATTGATGATGATCATGTCAGCACCCATGGTAACAAAGGTCTTGATCTGACTGATCTGGGTGGCAGAGTCGTTATCACAGCTGACGGTCTGAACAACAGCCTTGCCTTCAAACTTTTCTTCCAGTGCCTCCTGAGTCAGCACATAGATGCTCTCAGACAGGCTGACGGAGCAGAAGCCGATCAGGCCCAGTTCTTCGCTAGGTGCAGCCTCGCCGCCAGCTTCGGTTGCTTCGGGAGCGGTACCGCCGCAGGCTGCCAGAGACAGCAGCATTGCAAAAGAGAGAATAATTGCAAGCAGTTTTTTCATTTTTCGTTCCTCCTCGGTAATTTATACAAATTCAAAGACAGTGATTTTTCCAGTCTTTTTCATCTTGCACAAACAGTTTATCACCAATTTTCTTCAAAATAAATCCCTTTTCGCAAGTCTGTTATTCAAATATTTTGACCATTTATGCACAAAAAAGCGAGGCGTTTTTTGTGCATCCCGCTATTGACAAACCTTTTAGGACAAAATATAATGGAACTGCAGGCACATGAACTGTCTTATTATTCCTTGCGTTTTGTATATTGTTATTCTCTGTTTTTGAGAAGGAGGTCGGTTATGGATTTAGAGCGATTAGCTGAGTTTGCTGCCATTGCGCAGCATGGTACACTGAAGGAAGCCTCTTCTGTTTTGGGAATCTCCGTTGCAACCCTTAGTGCCCGGCTTATACGTTTTGAAGATCACCTCGGCATGCCGCTGTTCCACCGTACAGGCACCGCAATGGTCCTAACTGACAGCGGCAGACACCTGCTGCCCAGCGCTCTGGACATTCTGGCCCAATATCAGTCTATTCGGCAGGATATGCAAAGGGCCAAGGAGCATGCCTACCATAAGCTCCGCATTGCAGTTACCGGTTCCAGCCTTCCTCTGCATCTGGGCCCTTTTCTCGACAAACTGGTTCTGGATCACCCGGATATGCAGTTGGAGCTTTTGGACGACAGCCAATACAGCATCGAAGATGGGCTTTCTTCCGGAGCAGTGGATATTTATTTTTCTCCGGTTTTGGATGAATCTGTCCCACGGAATCTCTTCCGGCAGTTCGTAGGCTCCCCCGGCGAATACGTTCTTCTGCCCCGGTCCCATCCGCTGTCAGACCGATCTATGATATCCATACGGGAGCTGGACGGAGAACGTTTTATTCTCTACCCCCAAACCGCAGAAAGCGCCATTCGGAATTTTCAGTTGCAGAACCTCCGGGATTCCGGGATCCGCTATTCCCTCTACGAAAGCAATACTGCTGTTTTATTTAGCAAGCTCCTGGTCCCTATCGGAAAAGGAGTCCTGCTTTATCCCACACATATGATGGATCTTCCGCCCAATACCGTCTGCATTCCCGTAGCGGATCTCCCTCATCATGCCTCTGTCTGCTTCTTCTATCATAAGACCAACACCAGTTCAGATGTTCTGGCATTTACCAGAGACTATCTTACCTACGCAAAGGAGGCAAAAGCATATGAACACCGGAAGACTCTATGAATTTCTTGTGCTGGCCAAGCTTCTTAGCTACAGCAAGGCTGCTGATGCGCTATACATCTCCCAATCTGTTCTTACAAAGCATATTCAGGAACTGGAAAAAGAGTTGGGATGCCAATTGCTGCAGCGAACCACCCATGGTGTCGCCTTAACAGAAGCAGGCCGAGTTCTTACCAAAGAAGCCCCTGAACTGATCAATAAATGTGACAGTACTCTGCGCCGTCTGCGCAGCAGAAATGTATGGAGTCAGGGTTCTGTAAAAATTGGTATCGCTTTGGAGTTTTCTTATTCCACCCATATTCGCTCTTTTTTTCACAGTTTTTCCAGCCGTTATCCGGACATTGAACTAAAATATGAGGTGTTCTCCGGCAGTACCCCCAGTCATGTAGCTTCTGAGTGTGATATTCTCTTTACCCCCTGTGTCTATCATGATATTCCCGATCAAATCCACCGTCATCTGGTACGCCACCATGGAACCCATGCCATTCTGCCACCCCAGCATCCACTGATTTCTACTTCCGCCATATATCTTCATCAGCTTTCCGGACAGACCATCATCGTGCCTCATGCACAGGAATTGTTTGGCCCCTATGCCCAGAACTGGATGCTGGCAGAAAAAGCTACAAAGGGCCAGATCTCCATCATTAAAGTGGACAACCTCCCCACCGCATTGTTCCTCGTAGCCATGGGAAAGGGCATTTGCATCGCACCGCGCTACGCCAAAAACCTGATGCCGTCGGACACCTTTGATGTGACCGTATCTGATCCCAATTGCCGATTTGATGAATACCTCTATTTCAACGAAACCTGCAACGAGGCAGCGAAGCTGTTCTATGAGGAATTTCTGAATACGATACCGGACAGTCATATTTAATAGTGCCCTGGCACAACACAACCGGCGATCCCGATTCGGACCGCCGGTTATTTTTTAAAAATTTTATTTAGGTACCTTGACATTTCACAAATAGTATGGTACCTTATCATCAAAGACAGGAGGTAATACCATGAAAGAATATCATGTGAAGTATAAGCATCATACCTATGACGACAGCCTCGGCAGTCTTCTGGACCGCTGTGGACACTATCTGGCACACCGCATCGGCGTCAAAAAGAGAGGACAGGAAGGTGTCCTGTCCGTGATCGCCGGGCAGCCCGATATCACCCAGAAAGAACTGGCTGACGCTCTGGGAATCCAACCCGCATCCGTCAGCGAGCTGTTAATGAAACTGGAGCGAAAGGGTCTTGTGATCCGGGAAAAGGATAATCTTGACCGCCGCAGCATTAAAGTTCATCTGACCGAAGAAAGTCGATCAATTCTGGCCGAACCCAAGGAAGAATCATCTGATCCTTTCCAAGCACTATCTGCTGAAGAACAGGAACAGCTCCGCTCCCTGTTGGGAAAACTGCTAACCGACTGGGAACAGCGGTATCCCACGGAACACCACCGTCACAAACATCATCACCATAAGGAGAATTACAATGGAAAACATGAATAAATGCCCCGGTTGCTCTCACCACTGCGATAGAAATAATCTGCAGTGCGGCAAGGGCGAGGCCTACTTTAACGGCGAAGCTACTCCCGATTCCGGCCATACCCATGGTCACCACGAAAGAACGCACCAAGGCCATCACGAAGGAAAACATAAAGGTCATTGCGAGGGAAAGCGCCAGATTCATGGCCGTCACCGTCCCGAATTTCCCGTCGGCAGTCTGTCCGATCTGTTGGCCAAGTGTGGTCATCGGCTCTTCCACGGTAGCGATGAATCCTTGTTTGCAGTTCTGACAGAAAGCGAACAAAGTACTCTAAAGGATCTTCTTACAAAACTGCTTGGTAAATGAAAATCCCTCCCAAGCCGTTTATAGCTTAGGAGGGATTGCAGTTTTTGAACGCGAATACATTCCTCACAATGTGCATATGTTCGTATTTGCTTCTTTTGGCGACCTTATATCCATGCGATCATTAACAAAAAACAATGGCATCGGCTTTCATTCCGGTGCCATTGTTTTTATTACTTAAGCACTGTCCATTTCCGCACTCGTCTTTGCATCATTTGATGTAAGTTTGATGTAAAGATGTAATTTGAAGTAACTGTGCAATTGGAAAACCCGTTGCGGCTCTAGCACTTTTCCGATTAGTTATCGGCAGTGGGTTTCATTGTGGGGATTTCAATGTCTTAAAATCCATAACCCCACATAAATCTGCTTAACCCTATTTTTATAGCTATATTCCAAACTTTACGCCACATAATTCTACATTACCATACGCCCATCGTGTTTCGATTGGCGTATGCGTTGGCTTAACTGGCTTAAATTCTTACGCTGGTTGGCTTACCTTTGAATCCTGGAAGTAGGAGTCCAATCCGGCAAATTCCTCCTTCTTCAGTTCCCTTGTCACATCGGCATAGATATTTAGGGTGGTAGAAATGTCCGCATGGCCCAGAGTGTCCTGCATGACCTTGATGTTCACTCCCGCTTCGCACATTCTCGTCGTGAATGTATGCCGCAGAGAGTGACAGCTAAAGTGCGGAAGCAATACGGGATTTTCTTCGCCCTTCTGAAGAACCTCGTCGTTGCAGTCTCGGATGATCCTGCGGATAGTCTTGTTCAGCGATCCCTGATAGAAGGTGCCTCCGTCCCGGTTGAGGAAGATGAAATCCGTGTATC
>JAZNZT010000091.1:0-2950 GCA_045595075.1 Faecousia sp. | reverse complement strand
AGTTCTTCTACTGCTCTATAGTCTTTTTCTGTTTCTAAACGTATCGTCAAATTGTTCATTTTTAAAATCCTTTCATAAATCGTTGACGCCCAAGATACGAGAGGATTGCGAGAATGTATTTGCAAACCTCCCGTTTACAATACAATCTCCAAGGTGTTGTTCATTTTCAAACAGCATTCTCCAAAAAATAAATTCCGCTTTCACCGTATGCCTATTCTATCACAGCTCTGCAGAGATTACAATACGCCGTAAAAATACCTCCCAGGATTGCTCCCGGGAGGTGTCTTGGTTAGGTGGGCTTATTCGATTTCCAGGCGTCGGCCTTCCGGCAGGCGCTGTTCCAGCTTGGGCAGGGTCAGGCGCAGGACGCCGTCCACATACTTGGCTTTGATCTTGTCCGCATCCACGCCGGAGATGTCAAAGCTTCTGGTGTAGGAACCGTAGGAGCGCTCCATGCGGATCACTTTGTCCTTCTTGTCCTTTTCCTCCACCTTGGATCTGCGCTCGGCCCGGACGATGAGGGTGTCATTCTGGATATCCAGAGTGATGTCCTTCTTCTCAAAGCCGGGCAGGTCGGCCTCCAGCAGGTAGTGGTCGCCCTCGTCCGTCACATCGGTGCGGAACTGGGCAAAGGCAGGCGTGTCAAAGAAACTGCCAAAAGGTCTTCCGAAAAAGGCTTTTTCGAATTCCTCCATCTCCCGCCAGGGGTTAAAAGTGGTCATATCCTGATTTCTTCTGGTAAGTCCAAACATAGTAATACCTCCATTGTTACAATGATATTATATGCCGACTTGTGTAGGTCATACGGCAAGGTCGGCACTTGCCGAGCCCAGTATGCTTTTTGCTGATCAGCTTAATCTTGCTTACTGTCTGTATTATAAGCGCTATTATTTCAAAATGTGTGACCAGATTGTAAACTTTTAGCACTCTCATAAAGAGAGTGCTAAAAGTTTACCTTAGGCCGTTGAATTTCCTGTGATACCGTTTACATGAATATCCTTATTGTTATCATTCATGCTCCAGGCCGATACCTTCCAGTAGACACTGTTTCCTATTGCCATCAAAAGATTGTTCTCCATGGTATTTGCAAATCTCAAATCCTATAATGTAAGCTGTCAAAGCGAACATACTAATACAAGACGGCAGAGAGATTTCAATCTCTCTGCCGTTTTAATTCTACTTGCTGTTTTTTTCGATTCGTTCAAATATGTAGGTCATCAGGTCATCTTTGCTATTTATATCCAATACATACTGAAATTCATTATACAGGATCTGTTCCGCATCCTTGAAAAACCGCTCATCGGACATATGCAGGCGTTTACCCTCAGCTTCCCTCTCCTTTTTATGGGCGTAAATCGCTTTGATCATTTTGATCAGCTCCAAATGATCGCCCTTTGTCAGAATGTTCTTATAGAGCTCCTTGCGTTCATTTTCGTTGGCGACCCATAGCGCAGTTTCCGACTGCATAGAATCGATCAGCTTATGGATTTCGTCTTTAGTCAAAAGTCTGCGCATCTTTCCGAGAACCAGTTCATTGTCCGTGGGTGCAAAAATCGTAGAGCCCTTGTCACTGACAGGTTTCAGGACAAAATAAGTCTTTTTTGTTCCGCTAACGTTTTTTTCTTCTATGTCTGCGATCTTGCAAACACCCTGCGTTCCGTATATGATAACATCATTTACCATGAACATCGCCGCTATCCACCTACTTTACCAATTATTACACCTATATTATAGCTTTCATTATTCCACATTTCAAAAGCCATTTTGCTTGAAATATTATAAAAATATATTGTAAACTATGCGCAAACTGAACAAATAGGGTATATTTATAGGCATATACGCGAACAACTTGTTGTGATCAACCATTCGCAATTCCTTACATTCAACAAACGGTTCTGCCATATTTATCCTAAGATATCAGTATCGTATATGATTTACATTTCTATAAAAACATGTTATAATGTGGTGAAAATTAATCCACCTACTGCAAATGTTGAGGCGACAATAATGAAAATAATCGATATTCATACACATATATATCCGGATGAAATTGCCCGCAAGGCAACCGATAGCGTCAGAGATTTTTACGGCATCGGGGATGGCTCTATGGACGGCACAGAGGGTATGCTTCTGAGCAGAGGCAAAGCAGCCGGGATCGAGAAATTTGTAATCCTGCCGGTGGCGATCCGTCCGGACAGAGTTCAGCATATTAACAATTTTATTTTAGAAAAAGCCAGTGCAAATGATTGCTATATCCCTTTTGGTACTGTCCATGCCGCAATGGACAGTCTCGTTGACGAGGTAGAACGGCTCTTATCCGCCGGTGTAAAGGGAATTAAGATTCATCCGGACTCTCAGGGCTTTTCCATTGATGACCCCAGGCTGTACCCTATGTATGAAATGATCTGCAGACGCGTTCCCATATTGCTGCACATGGGCGACAAGCGGTATAATTACTCGCATCCCATTAAATTACGAAAAATATTGGATATGTTTCCGGGTCTGGACGCCATTGCAGCCCACTTTGGCGGTTACAGCATGTATGAAACGGCCCGGGAATTACTGTACGACACCAACTGTGTGATGGATATCTCCAGCTCCATGATGTTTATGGAACCGGGTGTACCGGAGAAATATATCAATATATACGGAGCCGAACGCATGGCCTATGGCTCAGACTACCCTATGTTTGACCCTGTAAAAGAAGTCGAACACTTCCTTCAGCTTGATCTGACTGACATGCAAAAGGAACAGATTGCGCATAAAACAGCAGAACGGATATTAAAAATAAACTAAACTATCAGTTGCTGAGTCAAAACCTCCGGCTAAGCCGGAGGCTTGATTAAGCCCTAGAAGGGCATTTTACAGACTATTGCCCCTAAAGGGGCCCCGAACGGTTTGCCGACCGCATTCCTTTCTCGGGCCGCCCCTTAAGGGGCTTTTTCTATGC
>JAZNZT010000090.1:0-21271 GCA_045595075.1 Faecousia sp. | reverse complement strand
TTGTGAAGATGTTCCATCGCAGCCTCCATGATAAAAAATCTGCCTGCGCAGCGGAAAACCGGCCGCGCAGGCGGATAGCTAAATCGGAGAATCAGCCTTCCTCGATTGCTTCAACAGGGCAGTTGTCAACGCAGGTGCCGCAGTTTACGCAAATGTCGGCGTCGATGACGTACTTGTCCTCACCCTCGGAGATAGCCTCTACGGGGCAATTGTCGGCGCAGCTGCCGCACTTGACGCAAGCGTCAGTAATTTTGTAAGCCATGATTTTCCCTCCAATATGTTTGAGATAGTGTGTTCGCAAATGTATGCACCTCTATTCTAGCATGTATTTTTAAAAATGCAATTCTTTTTTCAGAAGAATCGTATAAATTTTGTCGGCGCAGGGAAGAATTTTCCGATAAAGGAGGCTGGCTATGCGATTCGAGACAGATGCACAGGGCCTGATTTTGTCCGCTGCGCGCCGCGCCAGATCTCTGGGACACAGCTATGTGGGCAGCATACATCTGCTGCTCGCGTTGGCAGAAGGCGAAGATCTTTCCGGTCAGCTTTTGCGGGGAGCGGGTTTCGATCCGGTGACATCGGTATCCATGGCAGCGCTGTTGTACGGTATGGGAACACCGGGGTTGCCTTTGCCGCAGGGATTCTCGCTTCAGGCGCGGAGGGTGCTTCGGGGCGCGGGAGCAGAGGCAAAATATTTGGGATGCAGAGAAGTACGCGCTGTTCATATTTTTTTGTCGCTGCTGCGCAGACAGAAGACGGCGGCAATGGAAATGATGCTGATCAACGGTGTGGATACGGAAGACCTGTTTACAATGACTGTGGAGCATTTGCGTTGGGAAAAGATCAGCATGACAAAAGGAAAAAAGGAGGCGGTTACAACGAAGCTGTTGGAGCAATTCAGTGAGGATCTAATCCAAAAAGCAGCCTTAATGGAACCTGTGATCGGAAGGGAACAGGAGATCGATGCGGTGATAGGGATTCTAAGCCGAAAGAACAAAAACAATCCGGCGCTGGTAGGAGAGCCGGGGGTGGGGAAAACAGCCATTGCAGAGGGCCTTGCCCAGAGAATGGCGGCAGGAAATGTACCGCCTCAGTTAAAGGATAAGCGGCTGGTAAGTCTGAATATGGCAAATTTGGTGGCAGGAACGAAATACCGGGGCGAATTTGAGGAGCGGCTGCGGGATGTACTTGCCGAGATTAAGCGCAGCGGCGATGTGATTCTGTTCGTGGATGAGATGCACACCATCGTGGGGGCAGGCGCTGCCGAGGGCGCGATCGATGCCGCCAATATTTTTAAGCCTGCCCTTGGCCGGGGAGAACTGCAAATGTTGGGCGCTACCACACTGACGGAATACCGCAAGCATATCGAGAAAGACCCGGCGTTGGAGCGGCGATTCCGTCCGGTGATCGTGGAAGAGCCTTCTAAAGAAGCTACTATGGCGATCCTCCGGGGATTAAGACCGGGGCTGGAACGGCATCATCATCTGCGGATCACAGAAGAGGCTATGCGTGAGGCGATCCGGATGTCTGTTCGGTATCTGCCGGATCTGTTTCTTCCGGACAAAGCTATCGATCTTTTGGATGAGGGGGCGGCACATGCTCGGATGGAAGAGGTACAGTCCGGCAGAGGTGTCAGACAGGAATTGGAATTGGAGCTTCACGAGGCGGTTCGGGAGAGCCGCTTTGAAAAGGCGGCAGAGCTGCGGGATAAAATGCATCGCATGACAGTTCGCAGTGGCGAAGGCAGACGCAGTCGGGCAGTTTCCGGGGCGGATATTGCGTGGGCAGTATCCGCAAGAACAAGGATTCCTGTGGGAAGACTGACTGCAGACGAGCGGGAACGGCTTTTAAATCTGGAGAGGATCCTTTCTAAACATGTGATGGGGCAGGAGAAGGCGGTGAGCCTTGCGGCAGAGGCGGTGCGACGGGGACTGTCCGGTTTCCGGGATCAGAACAGACCGGTAGTAAGTCTTTTGTTTACCGGACCTACCGGTGTAGGCAAGACGGAGCTTTGCCGCGCTTTGGCTGAGGAGCTGTACGGAAGCCGGGATGCCATGATCCGGCTAGATATGACCGAGTATATGGAGAAGCAGTCTGTGGCGCGGCTGATCGGAGCGCCTCCCGGTTATGTGGGATATGAAGAAGGAGGAAAGCTTACAGAGGCTGTCCGTCGCAGACCTTACTGCCTGGTATTGCTGGACGAATTGGAGAAGGCGCACCCGGACGTTTCCGGAATCCTGTTGCAGATCATGGAAGAAGGCGTCTTGACCGATTCCACCGGCAGAAGAGTCAGTTTCAAAAATGCGATTATTGTTATGACCTCCAATGTGGGCGGCGAATTGAAATCTGATGGTTTGGGATTTAATCCTGCCGGACGGGACGGAGAGACAGAAACGGCGCTCCGGCAGCGGTTTACACCGGAATTTTTGGGGAGAGTGGATAAAATCATCCATTTCGCCCCGCTGAAAGAGCAGGCGATGCAGCAGATCGTCAGTAAGTATCTGCACCAGCTTCAGCAGCGTACAGGTGCCAGCGGGATCCAGCTGGTATTGCCTGAGGAGCTTCCCTGGGAGCTTTCCGGTTCTCTTCGAAAGAAGGATGGGGCAAGACAGCTAAGGCGGGCGGTGCAGGAACAGGTGGAAGGTCCTTTGGCAGTTTTTCTTTTGAAAACAGGAAAAAAACCGTCGAAAATCCGTGCCCGTTGGGAAAATGGGGCGATCCAATTCCAATTATAATAGAACGATTGTTCAAAAAATACGAAATTCCATTATTTTTCACCAATTTTTCTGAAAAAATCATGAAAAAAATATTGATTTTTGCAGATCAATCGGTTATACTGTCTGTAAATGGAGCAAAGTGGTAGCTAAGTGGAGTAAAATGGAGTGGAGGTGAGCGCAATGATCGGCAAATACCCTGCAAAGCTGGACGACAAAAATCGTTTGTTTGTCCCTGCAAAGCTGCGGGCAGAGCTGGGTGAAGATTTTTATATCACCCTGGGCGTCAACTGCGGTCGCCGTTGCCTCACCGTCTATACCGCTCCCGATTGGAATACCCTGGGAGAAAACTACAACGCGCTGCCCATTTCCCAGCGGAGCGCAGCTACAAGCCTGATCTTTATGAACGCCAATCAATGCAGCCCCGACAAGCAATTCCGGTTCACTTTGACCCAGTTTTTGCTGGACTATGCAGGTATCAAGCGGGATGTGATGATCGTTGGCAGGGCAGGACAAGCTGAAATCTGGGATGCAGAAGAGTTTGCTGCCTTTGAAGCAGAGAATCTGACACCGGAGAAGCTGTTGGCTTCCCTGGAGGCGATCGGACTATGAAAGAGTTTTACCATGTGTCTGTCCTTCTTGATAAATGTTTGGATGGATTGGATATTAAACCTGACGGCATCTATGTGGACGGCACATTGGGTGGAGCAGGGCATTCCTGCCAGATCGCCAAACGGCTGACTACCGGCAGGCTCATCGGTATTGACCGGGATCCGGTGGCTTTGGCAGCAGCGGAAGAACGGCTTGCCCCGTATAAAGATCGGGTAACTTTGGTACACGGAAACTTCTGTGAGATAAGATCGATCCTACAGCAACTGGAGATACAGGGCGTGGACGGAATACTCCTGGATCTGGGTGTCTCGTCTCCTCAGCTGGATGACGGTTCCCGGGGCTTTTCCTATATGGCGGATGCGCCCCTGGATATGCGGATGAACAGCCAGGATTCCCTCACCGCGGAAACAGTGGTCAACCGGTGGCCCCAGGAAGAGCTCCGCAGAATTTTATATGCCTACGGTGAAGAGCGGTATGCACCCCAGATCGCAGCTGCGATCTGCCGCCGTCGGGAAGAGAAACCTATCAAAACTACATTGGAGCTGGTGGATGTTATTCGCTCTGCGATGCCGGCATCGGCGCTGCGGGAAAAGCAGCATCCGGCAAAACGAAGCTTTCAGGCTATCCGTATCGCGGTCAATGATGAGTTGGGCGCGGTAGAGCAGGTGATGCAGGATGCGATTCCTGCGCTGAACCAGGGCGGACGGCTTGCGATCATCACGTTCCACTCTCTTGAAGACCGGATCGTAAAGCTCGGAATGGCAGAGGCGGCAAAAGGCTGCACCTGTCCGCCCAGTTTCCCGGTTTGTGTTTGCGGAAAAAAACCGAAGGTAAAACTGATAACCAAAAAACCGGTGGTGGCATCGGAAGAGGAACTGCAAATGAATCCCCGATCCAGAAGCGCAAAGCTTCGGGTCTGTGAGAAACTGTAAGAAAAGAAAGGGAGCGTAATCATGGCACAGAAAACCCAGATACAATATATCCGGTTTTACACAGACGGAAGTGCTGCCAGGAAGATCGCTCCCGTAGTAACGCCCTGGAAGACTGCCCGACTGCCTAAGATCAGTAAGCAGAAGAAGATCGTTTTGCGGATCGATCCTGTTGCGGTTGTAGGGATCGTTGTGGCGGTGACTATGATGATCATGATGGCTGTTGGCATCTGCCAGTTAAAGGCGGCGCAGGAGCAGGCGCAGCTTATGGAGCGGTATGTGGAAACACTGCACAACGACAATGAGGTGCTCCAAAATACATACGACAGCATTGATCTGACAGCAGTTGAGCAAACAGCGCTGGCGCTGGGAATGGTGCCGGAGAATCAAGTTCAGCATATCTCTTTAAAGGTTCCTCCCGTGCAAATTGTTGAGGAGCCTACGGAATGGGAAACATTCTGGACATTCCTCACAGGATTGTTTGCATAAAGGCTGTCCCTGCCAATACACTTAAATAGCAGCTGCAATGGGCGGCGAGGGATTCCCTTGCTGCCCATTTGAAGCGAATGGGTGTTTTGAAGGGGCGGGATACATTGGCAAAGGCAAAAAAGAAGGAGTATGTTCGGCTTCGGGGAGACAGCGGTCAGCATCGCAGGATTTTAGGTACCGGACTGGTGCTGGGGATGGTAGCGTTTGTTCCTTTGGCGTACCGGCTTTACGATCTCATGGTCCGCAATTATGACTATTACGCCGATCTGGCATTGCGCAACCAAACCAGATCGACTCAGGTGACAGCGGACCGGGGGAACATTTACGACAGAAATATGAATGTTCTTGCCTGCTCTGTCAGCGTTGAGAATGTGTACTTGGATCCCCATGAACTGAAGCAGTCCAAGGCGGATGTGGAGGACATAGCCAAAACCTTAGGCGAAATTTTGGGTTTGGATCCGGAGTGGATCAAGGAGCAAGCAGGGGATATTACCAAACGGTATAAGCAGGTGGGCGCAAGGATCGATGAGGAAACCGCTGCTGTTATTCGGCAATATATCAATGAAAATCAAATATCCGGAATCCATTTGGAGCCAAATTCCAAGCGTTATTACCCCTATAATACGATGGCAGCGCAGGTGATCGGATTTACCGATGCGTCCAATACTGGCGCTGAGGGCATCGAGGCATCTTACAACAGCTTCCTTTCCGGCAGCGCCGGGAAGGTGATCACCACCAAAGGGAACAATGAGATGGATATGCCCTTTTCCTATGAGAAGTATGTGTCCTCGCAGGAAGGCTGCAGTGTGATCCTGACACTGGATACTACGGTTCAGGCAATGCTGGAGAAGCAGCTGGAAACAGCGATCGCCAAATACGATGTACAGAACGGCGCTTTTGGTATGGTCATGGATGTGAATACCGGAGAAGTGTTGGCAATGGCTACGATCGGGAATTACGACCCCAACAACTACCTGGAGCTTACAGACGGAGAGGATATCACCCAGGTTGAGCAGCTGCGACTGCAGTATCTGTTGCAGCCGGAGGGGAGTCAGGCTTATACGGAAGGGAAAAAGGCGTATCAGCAGGCGCTGACCGCCGCACGACTGAAGCAGTGGAGAAACCGCTGTATCAGCGACGGCTACGAGCCGGGCTCCACCTTTAAGGTGCTGACCATGGCTGCGGCGCTGGATTGCGGTGCTATTGATCTGAATACCTCCTTCCACTGCTCAGGATCGGAACATATTCCCGGCAGATCTCAGCTTTTGCATTGCTGGCGATCCACAGGACACGGATCGGAACAGACACCACAGGCGCTCCAAAATTCCTGCAACCTTGCCTTTGCGCATATCGCCCTGAAAATGGGTGGCGAAAAGTTCTATGAATATGTGAAAAACTTTGGTATACTGGAGAAGACCGGGATCGATCTGTTAGGAGAGAGTAAAGGGGTTTTCTTTGATAAGGCGCTGGTGACAGACACGGATAAATGGGGAACGGCTTCTCTGACTTCCGGTTCTTTCGGACAGACCTTTAAGCTCACACCGCTGCAACTGCTCCGTGGAATCTCCGCTGTGGTGAATGGCGGCAAACTACTGGAGCCGTACATTGTTTCTGAGGTGATCGACAGCGACGGCAACACTGTTCTCAGACAAGAGCCTACGGTGGTCCGACAGGTCATTACTGAGGAAACTTCCAAGACTATGTGTACGTTGTTGGAGTCAGTGGTTACAGAGGGAACTGCAAAAAATGCCAATGTTGCTGGATTTTCCATTGGAGGAAAAACCGGCACCAGCGAAAAAATAGACGTATTTGATGAGAACGGACAGAGAGTCCAGGATAAAATTGTATCCTTTGTAGGGGTTGCGCCTATGGACGATCCGGAGTATATTGTACTGGTAGCCTTGGACACACCCTCCCGAAAGACCGGCATTTATATTTCCGGCGGTGTGATGGCAGCTCCAACTGTGGGTGCGGTGATGGAGGATATTCTTCCTTATCTGGGTGTGAAACGGTCATACAGCGAGGAGGATGCCGCCGGCCGGGTGGTTGTCTTACAGGAAATGACAGGAATGGATGTTTCTGAGGCCCAAAAATATCTGAAGGAAACAGGTTTAACTGCCCAGATCATAGGAGATGGCGCGACGGTTACAGCCCAGCTTCCGGAAGCGGGGCAGAGCGTACCCGGAGACAGCCAGGTGCTGCTGTACTGTGGAGAGGAACCGGAAGAGCGACTTGTGACAGTGCCAGACTTTACAGGCATGACACGGCAGCAGGCAAGCGACGCAGCCGGTGCACTGGGATTATATGTTTTGGTCGCCGGCAATACAGATATAGACCCGTCTGTCACGGTTACAGCCCAATCCGAGCCTAAGGATACCCAAGTGCCGGTGGGAACAACCGTACGACTGGATTTTGCGGATACAAAAGCGGCAGATTAAGGAGATAATATGAAACTGATTGAATTACTGAAGGATGTCCCTGTTATCAAATCAAATATAGATATGCAAACCCAGATCACCCAGGTGGTCTATGATTCCCGGAAGGTCACACCGGGCAGCCTTTTTGTTGCAATTACCGGTTTTGTTTCCGACGGGAACCGGTTTGTTCCCATGGCGCTGGAAAAGGGCGCTGCGGCCATCGTTACAGCTACAGAGCCGACAGAGGATGTACCCTACGTGCTGGTCAGCTCCGACCGTTTGGCGCTGGCTATGATCGGCGCGAATTTTTACGGACATCCCGCCAAAGCTATGAAACTGATCGGTGTTACCGGAACAAACGGCAAGACCTCAGTTACCCTTCTTTTAAAGCATGTTCTGGAGAAAGCAGGCGGAGCAAAGGTTGGCCTTGTGGGAACTATGGGAAATAAGATCGGCAAGGAGGATATTCCTTCTGACCGGACCACACCGGAGAGCCTTGATCTGCAGGCGCTGTTTGCCCAAATGGCGGAAGCCGGCTGTGAATACGCGGTGATGGAGGTATCTTCTCACGCCATTGCGCTGGATCGTGTGGGCGGCGTGCATTTTGATGTGGCAGCCTTTACCAACCTTACAGAAGATCACTTGGATTTCCATAAGACTATGGAAAGTTATTGCGATACCAAAGCAGTGCTGTTTGACCGTTGTGATAAGGCGGTTGCCAACCGGGATGATGCGTGGTTTGACCGGATGTTTGCGGGAAAGAGCGACCGGGTGCTCACTACTTCCGTTTCCGGTGAAGGAACGCTGAAGGCGACAGATGTACAGCTTTTGTCAGATGGCGTCCGGTTTACCGCGGTTTACGGGCAGCAGCAAGTGCCTGTGCATTTACCCATTCCCGGAAAGTTTACGGTGTATAACACGCTGACGGTTCTGGGTGTTGCGCTGCAACTGGGAATTTCCCTTGAGCAGGCGGCAAAAGCGCTGGAATCCGCCCAAGGGGTCAAGGGCAGGGTGGGGGTAGTACCCACCCCCGGAAAGCCGTATACTGTACTAATCGACTATGCCCATACTCCGGACGGGTTGGAAAATGTACTGTCCTCAGTCCGCGGTTTTTGTCGGGGCAGATTGATCGCTGTGTTCGGCTGCGGCGGGGACAGAGATCCCATAAAGCGGCCTATTATGGGCAGGATCGGTACAGAACTGGCAGATATTGCGGTGATCACCTCGGATAATCCCAGAACAGAAGCACCTATGGCGATCATTGAAGATATCCTCAAGGGTGTGGATGCTGAAAAAAATAGTGTAACAGTTATTGAGAATCGTCCCGCTGCCATTCGATATGCTATGGACATTGGGCAAAAAGATGATATAATTGTTTTGGCTGGGAAAGGCCATGAAACATATCAGGAAGTATGCGGCGTAAAATATCATTTGGATGAGAGGGAGATCGTCGCGGAGTATCTGGCAGAAACGGGGAAATAAAATGGGTAGGATCACATTGGAACAGGCGGCACGGTGGTGCGGCGGCACAGTCGATCCCAAATATAAGGATGTAGTATTTTTGGGCGCTTGTAACGACACCCGAATAATAGAGCCGGGTCAGCTTTTTGTTGCGCTGCAAGGCGTCCGGGACGGACACGAGTTTATCCCGGCTGCGCTGGAAAAGGGCGCGGCGGCTGTGCTGTGTACCCACTGCGACGGGGATTATCCGGCAATCGTTGTTCCGGATACCCGGCTGGCATTGGGAGACATCGCCCGGCAGGAGCGGCAGCGTATCGGTATGAAGGTGGTCGGTGTTACCGGCTCGGTAGGAAAAAGCACTACCAAAGAAATGATCGCATGCGTGCTGGAGACGGACTATCGGGTGGAAAAGACACCTGTAAATCATAATAATGATATTGGAATGCCTATGGCGATCCTTTCCATGCCGGAGGATACCCAGGTGGCGGTTCTGGAAATGGGCATGAATCATTTCCGGGAGATCGCCTATCTGACATCCATTGCAAAACCCGATATTGCCGTGATTATTAATATCGGGACGATGCACATTGAGCATCTTGGTTCTAAAGAAGGCATTCTCCGGGCAAAGCTGGAGATCACAGAGGGAATGAAGCCGGAAGGTCAGCTGCTTCTCAACGGCGATGACAGCATGCTGTGGAACTTACAGGAGCAACCCAGCGTTGAAATCGGCTACTTCGCTGCGGAAAACAAGGCTGCGGCAGTGACGGCGGAAGATGTGAAATGTGACGCTGAGGGAACGCGCTTTTTGGTAAGGTCCGGCTCGGAAGAATTTTCTGTGGAACTGACGCTGGAAGGTCAGCATTACGTACATGATGCCCTTGCCGCGGTATCGGCGGGACTTGCGTTGGGTATTTCTCCGGAGAAGATCGCAAGGAGTCTTTCCGGATTCCGGAATATGGAAGGAAGACAGCAGATCGAATCTGTGGGCGGTTACACGATTATCAAGGACTGTTACAATGCAGGTCCTGAGTCCATGGCTGCCGCGCTGACAGTACTGGGTAATCGCCAAGGGCGGCGGATCGCCGTGCTGGGAGATATGCTGGAGTTGGGACCCCGGGCATCGGCAGAGCATTATAAAGTAGGCAGGCTTGCCGCGGAAAATGCGGATATGGTTTTTGCTTACGGTCCCAACAGTGTAAAGGTACAAAAAGGCGCGATCACCGGAGGTATGCCGGAGAATCGGGTAAAGGCGTTTGAGGACAGAGACCGCTTGGTTGTGGTTTTGAAACAGCATGCAAAGCCCGGCGATGTGCTTCTGTTCAAAGGCAGCAGAGGCATGCGTATGGAACTTGCGCTGGAGCAGTTCTTGCAGGAAGAGAAATAATCGGAGGAAAGTTATGAAACAAATCCTTATAACAGCGGTGTTCGGCATCGCGCTGTCCGGTGTGTTGGGGTATTTTCTACTTCCGATTTTACGGGCATTAAAAGCAGGACAGTCCATACGGGAACTGGGTCCTACCTGGCATAATAATAAAGCAGGCACACCTATGATGGGCGGGCTGATGTTCATTGGCGCAGCCATTATCTGTCTGCTGATCAATATTCCAGGCATAGAGGATCATACGGTTTTTTATGTTCTGGCGCTGGGACTTTGCTTCGGATTCATCGGATTTCTGGATGATTTCTGCAAGATCAAATTCAAGAGAAATCTTGGCCTTACCGCGTTGCAAAAGGCGATGCTGCAGATGGCTGTTTCCGCATTGTTTCTGTACCTGCTGTATAAGCAGGGAACACTGAGCTGTGATCTGTACATTCCTTTTGTCCAGATCACCATTGAGAACATACATCCCCTTGTATATATCTTCTTTGCTATGTTTGTAATAGTAGGTTGCGTCAATGCCGTCAATCTGACAGACGGAGTGGATGGACTTTCCAGTTCCGTTACACTGCCGGTTATGGTATTCTTTACAGCGGCGGCAGTTGCTACCGACCGCATGGATATCGCCCTTCTGCCTGCCAGCCTTGTAGGCGGACTGATCGCGTATCTGTTTTATAACTGGCATCCGGCGAAGGTGTTCATGGGTGACACAGGCTCTCTGTTCTTAGGAGGCATCGTATGCGCCCTCGCTTTTGCGCTGGACATGCCGCTGATCCTTGTCTTGGTTGGATTTGTCTATATTATAGAGACCCTGTCTGTGATCCTGCAGGTTGGTTATTTTAAGCTGACCCACGGAAAACGGCTGTTTAAAATGGCTCCCATCCATCACCACTTTGAAATGTGTGGTTGGAAGGAAGAGAAGATCGTGCTTATATTTGCCGGGGTTTCCGCAGTAATGTGTCTGTTGGCCTGGCTGGGACTTGGTCTATAAGGGAAAGGAGCTTATATGGCAGCAGAGCGGAATCCTCTGTATGCCAAAGCGAACCGCCGTCCGGGGAAAAACCGGACGGGTGAAGGAATTGATGTTCCGTTTCTGATACTTTTGATGTTACTGCTTACGGTGGGGCTTATTATGCTTTACTCGGCAAGCTACGCCCAAAGCGAATACGATACAGGCTATACTGTGTCTACCCGATATCTGCAAAAGCAGGGGGCATGCGCGGTGATCGGATTGGCTGCTATGGTGGCGCTGAGCCGCATTCCGCCGGATTTTTGGTTGCGGATAGCGTGGCCTTTGTACGGCATCAGCATCGCGCTGCTTTTGTCCGTTCTGCTTTTTGGAGAATCGGTCAATGGAGCAAGGCGCTGGATCAACATTGCGGGTATCCAATTTCAGCCGTCAGAGATCGCAAAGTTTACCATGATCGTGCTGTTTGCCCGGCTTACAAAGGGATTTGGAACATCTGCCCGGGAATTTCGTTACGGAGTGCTGGGTTTTGGTGGCGCACTGCTGGGGATCCTTGTTCCTCTGGCCTTGGAAAAACACCTTTCAGCAATTATGCTTATGGGTATGGTTGCCGTGGTGATGATGTTCATTGCCGGCACAAATCCCAAATGGCTGCTTGCCGGGGCAGGCGCGGCGGCGCTGTTTCTTGTGGTCTATGTCAGCCTTATGGGTTATGCCGGTGACCGGATCACCGCCTGGATGCACCCAGAGCAAGATCCGGGGGATACGGGTTATCAGATTTTGCAGTCGTTGTATGCAATTGGGTCCGGCGGACTGTTTGGCTTGGGTTTCGGGAAAAGCCGGCAAAAATATTTATATTTGCCATTCCAGTATAATGACTATATTTTTTCTATTATCTGTGAGGAACTGGGTCTTGTAGGGGCGCTTCTGATCATTGCAATGTTCAGCGCTCTGATCATAAGAGGGTATTGGATCGCTCTTCGTGCTCCGGACCGGTTTTCTACAGTGCTTGCGGCTGGACTGATTTCCCTGATCGCTGTTCAGACTGTTCTGAATTTAGGCGTTGTTACCAACCTTTTGCCATCCACCGGGGTGGCGCTGCCCTTTTTCTCTTACGGAGGAACGGCCTTGGCTGTCAATCTGGGGGAGATGGGGATCGTGCTGAGTGTTTCCCGATACCGAAACCAGGCGACACGACAGGAGGACTTGTAATGAATGTGATATTTACCTGCGGCGGAACAGGCGGACATATCAATCCCGCCATCGCTGTGGCGAATATATGGAAAGAAAGGTATCCCCAAAGCGATATTTTGTTTATTGGCGGCGAGGGGAACATGGAGGAGGAGCTTGTGCCCAAGGCGGGATACCGTCTGGTCACGCTGCCTGCCTCCGGAATGGCCCGGGGAAGATCCTTCCGGGCAATCAAGCACAATGTTAAAACTGTTTTGCAGGTGCTTCACTCTGTCAGCGCATGTAAAAAACTGATCCGGGAGTTCAAGGCGGATGTGATCGTAGGAACAGGCGGATATGCCAGCTTTCCTGCGCTGATGGCAGGCAGTATGATGGGGGTTCCTACCTGTGTTCATGAGGCAAACGCTATGCCTGGACTGACCACACGACTGATCGCTGACCGGGTAAATCGGGTGCTTACCTGTTTCCCGGAAAGCGCTAAGCACTATCGCCACCCGGAAAAGGTAGAAGTGGTAGGAATGCCTGTGCGCCGGGAGTTTATCTACACACAGAAAGAAGCTGCCCGTAAGGAGCTTGGACTGGATGACCGACCTGTGATCGTGTCGGCTTTCGGCAGTCAGGGCGCTAAGGCTATGAATGAGGTTACAGCTCAGCTATTCCGTATGGAGCAGGATGCGGGCTTTCCGTACCAGCATATCCATGCCGTAGGCAGCTATGGCTGGGACTGGATGCCGGGTTATGTCCGGGATAAGGGCGTTGACCTTGAAAAAACCAGCAGCATTACTATGCAGGAGTATATCTATAATATGCCAACGGTGATGGCGGCTGCGGACGTGATCATAAGCAGAGCGGGGGCATCCAGCTGCAATGAGATCGCAGCCTCCGGAACACCCTGTATTCTGATCCCTTCGCCCAATGTAACAGATAATCACCAGGAGAAAAATGCCCGGGCGCTTTCCGACAACGGAGCGGCGGAGCTGCTTTTGGAAAAGGACTGCACACCGGAAAAGCTTTGGCAGGCCATCAAAGATCTGCTCAGCGACAAAGAAAAATACAGCCGGATGCAGAAAGAAATGCAGAAAATGGTGGTGCTGGATTCGGCGGAGCGTTTGTGTGATATTATAGCGGATCTGGCAAAAAGCAAGACCTGACCGCAAAGGAGATAATCAATGGATACGAAAGAAAAAAATCGGTCCACGGGCGTCGGCAGAAAGCCTGCTGGTAATACCTCTGCAAAAAGACCTGCCGCTCCTCAGACGAAAAGAGCAGCAGCGACTGCGACCAAGTCCAGACCGCGGCAGCAGCAGAAACCTGCCACGGAAAAGGTAAGAAAGCAGCCGTCTGCGGAGGTGGTGTATACCCAACCGGGTCCGTTTAACAGAAATCGGTTTTTGCTCCGATTGGTCACTGTTGTGGCAGTTGTTCTGGCGCTGGTTTTCGGCATGTCCATTTTCTTTAAAGTAGATGAGGCTAAGATCACTGTATCCGGGACGAATAAATATACCGCGTGGCAGATTCGAGAGGCCTCCGGGATCCGGGACGGAGAAAATTTACTGGGCCTGAGCGATGCCCGGATCAGTGGTAAGATCCAGGAGGCGCTGCCCTATGTAAAAGATGTCCGTGTGGGAATAAAGCTGCCGGATACGGTCCATATCGAGATCGTTGAAATGGAAGTGGTTTACGGGGTTGAAGATGCGTCCGGTAACTGGTGGCTCATTTCTTCTGACGGAACGGTCGTAGAGCGTACCGGCAGTGGAGCTACCGGCGAATATACGAAGATCATCGGTGTGCAGGTGGATTCTCCCGCAGTGGGACAAAAGGCGGAGGCGCTGGAGCAAGAGGTTACAGATACCACGCCGGAAGGGGAAACCGTACAGACGACGGTCCACAATCGGGAGCGGCTGGATACTGCCGTTACTGTTTTGCAGTATATGGAATCTGCCGGAATTATCGGACAGGCAGCCAGTGTAGATGTGACCAATCTGTTTGAACTGGAATTTTGGTATGCAGACCGATTCCAGGTGAAGCTGGGAGACAGTACACAGCTAAGCTATAAGATCCGCAGCGCGAAAAGCGCCATTGATCAGTTGGGCGCATATGAGACTGGCGTTCTGGATGCAAGCTTTGTTTTGCGCCCCGATGAGGTTATTCACACAAAATTTGAGTAAGAAAAAGAATTTTTACAAATTATTTGGTGAAAAAATGAGAATTTCTATTGACCAAACGGGAAATTCGGGATAGAATATAGAAGTGCAAATATAAAATACAGCAGAAAAGGGCTTGCCTGTCTGCGAAGGATACATAGGAGGAGAGCATATGTCTGAAATGTTCCAGGAACGTGTTGTTAAAATCAAGGTGATCGGTGTCGGCGGCGCCGGCAATAACGTTATCAACCGCATGATCGGTGCCGGTGTAGACGGCGTTGACTTTGTTGTCATCAATACCGACAAGCAGGATCTGAATAAGTCTGTTTGTAAGAATAAGGTCCAGATCGGAGAAAAGCTCACCGGCGGCATGGGCGCAGGCTCCAAGCCCGAGATCGGTCAGCGTTCCGCTGAGGAGTCCAGAGCTTCCATTGCCAAGGTTTTGGAGAACACCGATATGGTGTTCATCACCGCCGGTATGGGCGGCGGCACCGGTACCGGCGCAGCTCCCATCGTGGCTGACCTTGCCCGTGAGGCTGGCATTCTGACTGTTGGCGTTGTGACCAAGCCCTTCAAGTTTGAGGGTGCTAACCGTATGCGTCAGGCTGAGGAGGGCATTGCTGCTCTGGCTGGCAAGGTTGACTCTCTGGTCATCATCCCCAATGACCGTCTGAAGTATGTTACCGATCAGAAGATCACCTTTGCCAACGCTTTCGGCATCGCTGACGATGTGCTGAAGCAGGCTGTCACCTCCATCTCTGAGCTGGTAGGCGACTCCGGTAATGTAGTTATCAATCTGGACTTTGCTGACGTTTCCGCAATTATGAAGGATGCTGGCCGCGCTCATATGGGCGTTGGTACTGCCGCAGGCCGTGAGAAGGCTGAGCAGGCTGCTTTGGCTGCTGTTGCAAGCCCCCTGCTGGAGACTTCCATCAATGGTGCTACCGGTGTTCTGGTGAATGTTACCGGCTCTTCCGAGCTGACTTTGGATGATGTGGAGACTGCTGCCGGCATCGTGCAGGAAGCTGCCAATCCCGAAGCAAATATCATCTTCGGCGCTACTTGGGATGAGAACTTTGAGGACGAGATGCGTGTTACCGTTATTGCTACCGGCTTTGAGCAGAAGGCAGAAGCGGGCGAGACTGTCGCAGCATCCGGCTCTTCCGCAAAGGTCGCTGACGATATCGACGACATTTTCAGCATTTTTAACCGCTAAGTTATGAATTGCGGCATCCCGGACGCATTCGTCCGGGATGCTTTTTCGCATTTTGGCAAAAGGAGAAAGCTATGGACGCATATCACGCGCTGGCTTCCAGCTATGACCGACTGACTCTTGATGTGCCCTATGAGGCGGTTGTGGAGTTTTATTGGCAGATATTGGATCGGGAAGGTCTGCAGCCTGCAACGGCAGTGGATCTTGCCTGCGGTACAGGGTCTGTGGCGGTCCTGCTTGCTCAAAAAGGACTTTGGGTTACCGGAGTGGATATGTCTGAGGAAATGCTGTGTGAGGCGGCCCAGAAAGCTGACGGAGTGCAGAACAGACCTCAGTTTGTTTGCCAGAAGTTGCAGGAGCTAAGACTTCCCAGAGGCGTAGATTTGGCGGTGTGCGCTCTGGACAGTCTGGACTATATTACAGATCCCGGGGAGTGCCAGAAAGCGATCTGCAGGATTTACAAAGCCCTGAATCCCGGCGGCTGTTTTATTTTTGATGTCAATACCCCGGAAAAGCTTCAGGCGATGGACGGTCAGATCTTTTTAGACGAGGATGAGGATGTTTACTGTGTCTGGCGGGGAGAGTTTGACCGGGAATCCAATATTTGTTCCTATGGAATGGATCTGTTTCAACGCAGGGGTAACCTGTGGCATCGCAGCTTTGAAGAGCATCGGGAGTATGCCTATTCAGCAGAGCAGCTGACGGGATTTTTGAAGCAAGCCGGATTTACTGATATTGCCGTCTATGGCGACCGCTGCCTTCGCACGCCGGAAGAAGGAGAACAGAGGATCTATATAAAGGCGAGAAAGGGTAGAATCAAATGAGTGATTATTTAGTGCGCGGCATGACCATGGACGGCATGGTCAAGGTCGTGGCGATCCGGTCCACCGAGCTTGTCCGTCGGGGAGCGCAGATCCATGGAACAACGCCCAATGCCACAGCGGCGTTTGGAAGGGCGCTTACAGCGGCGTCTATGATGGGTAATATGCAGAAGGTGGACAACGGTTCCATGACCTTACAGATCAAAGGCGGCGGTCCTATTGGTACTATCGTCTGCGTATCTGATGCCACAGGCAATGTTCGCGGATATGTTTACGAACCCCAGGTGCCGTTGGTAGAGAAATATCCCGGAAAGTTGGATGTAGGCGCTACGGTGGGTACAGATGGAACGCTGACGGTCATCCGTGACTTGCAAATGAAAGAACCCTATGTGGGCTCTGTACCGCTGGTATCCGGCGAGATCGGAGACGATGTAACGGCATATTTTGCCCAGAGCGAGCAGACGCCTACGGCTTGTGCTTTGGGTGTGCTGGTAGACCGGGACTGTACGGTAAAGGTCGCCGGCGGTTATCTGATCCAGCTTCTGCCCGGCGCAACCGAGGAGATTATCGATGCTGTGGAAAAGGGAATCCAGAGAGCCGGCGCGGTCACAGCTATGCTGGAGCAGGGGATGACACCGGAGGATATTCTGGGACAGGTTCTGGGAGACCTGGGTGTGGTGTTTATGGAGACAACGGAAGTCTCCTATAAGTGCTACTGTTCCCGGGAGCGGGTCACTGCTGCGCTGATCAGTTTGGGCAAGGATGAGCTAAAGCAGATCGCCGATGAGGGCGAGGAGTTTCCTGTGGGTTGCCAGTTCTGTGACGAGACTTATAAATTCACGCCGGAGGACATTCGGGGGCTTTTAAAAAGAGTCTGAATTGCGTGGGATTTTTCAATAATATGGTGGGTTTTTTCGGCTTTAAATTTCTTAAGCAAAAATGAAAAAAAGTGCTTGACAAACAGGTGCTCCTTGAGTATAATGATACCCGTCGCTGAGATATATATGTCTTGGCTTTCAGGTAAGGGAGCATAGCTCAGCTGGGAGAGCACATGCCTTACAAGCATGGGGTCACAGGTTCGAGCCCTGTTGTTCCCCCCATTACTTGGCCCGGTGGTGCAGTCGGTTAGCACGCCAGCCTGTCACGCTGGAGGTCGACGGCTCGTGTCCGTTCCGGGTCGCCATATTTAAGCATCGGTGGAGAGCTTAAAGCTCTCCACAACATGCCTCTGTAGCTCAGTAGGTAGAGCAGCGGACTGAAAATCCGCGTGTCGTTGGTTCGATTCCGACCGGAGGCACCACGGTTCCTTTTGGAACCGAGATGCGGGTGTAGCTCATCCGGTAGAGCGCCACCTTGCCAAGGTGGAGGTAGCGAGTTCGAGCCTCGTCACCCGCTCCAACAAAGAGATTAGGAACGCGGCGCGTTCCTTATTTCATATATGGTACCGTAGCCAAGTGGTAAGGCACGAGTCTGCAAAACTCTGATCCGCCAGTTCAAATCTGGCCGGTACCTCCAAAAATCCCGTTCACGAAAGTGGGCGGGATTTTTACTTTTTCACTATTCACTTTTCACTCTTCACTAAATTTGCATTCGGGATTTTTGGGAAGTAAGAAGTAATAGTGAATAGTGAAGAAGTATTGCGGCTTCGCCACGAATTATAAAAACAATGCTTTGCATTGATTCCTCATCGCTTTTATGCTATAATAAACCTAAGGCGGTGATTATATGAAAGAAAAGCAAGAAAGAAACTATCCTAAAAGTTTATTTGTGATTGGATTATTAATGAACCTAACTAAAAATTTCTTTTTGCTTTTCCCAGGACTATTTTTCTTGATTGTCGGTATTTGGGTAAAATGGTGTTTTGTTGTTGGTTTGGTGTTATTGTTAATGGATGTATTGATTTCTTTTATTGAACAAATCCAAATTAGAAATACCACTATTAATAGTGATAACCCTAATTTTAAGGAATGGCAAGATGCCATTTTGTCGTCTGATTGGAAAGAAAATGTTCAAAACTTGGTTGAAGAAAACATTGAAAATAACACAAATCAATCCGATGATTATAAGGTTTCTTTGCAGGAACAAATTGATGTCGCTGAAAGTTTGAAAGAGAAAGTTCCTGATAAATCTAATTCGCCAAGTGCTCCAAATCAGCAAAAATCAAAAAATGATATGAGTAGACAATAAGGTTGTTTATAATATCCTCGGTTTTCAGGCACTTTTGATTCGTGTCATTAAGTTCAAAACACCCAAATAAAAAGGACATCCGTAAGGATGTCCTTTTTATTTGGAGAAATTGGACCGATTAGATTTGAAAGATCAGATTGCAACAGTCCGGTGGACTGTTGCCGCCGACGGCTGGACGGAGGCGAACAATAATTTTCTCGCAGGGAAAATGCAAACAAATTTGGCCGGTACGCAATGTTACTTCGTATTTTGCACGAACATAGTTGCTCTTTTGGTTGTATGGTTGTATAATGTAAAAAATGTAAATAGGAGTAGAAATTTAATATGAACATAACCATAGATGCATTGCAATCTTATTTGTCAGACAGATACAGTGGATGGGCTACTGAACAGAGTATGTTTATGAAGCTTGTAGAAGAAATTGGTGAGGTCGCAGAAGTTTTGAACAAACGCGCAGGCCGTAAAGCCTCTGATGAAAGTGATCTGCAGGAGCAACTTGGAACAGAGCTTGTCGATATGATTCATTATATTGTTGCTATTGCAGCAATTAATAATATTGAACTATCCAGGTTAATGATTGAAAAAGATAGAGTTGCCTCCGTAAAATACAACCATTCTATTAACTTAGAATCATTTTTATTGAATTATAATGAAGGTAATAAGGAGTGAAACATGTTATGAAAGCATATGAAATCATGAACAGTCTGTTTGCTCTTGCCGACGATGTGGATTTTTCCAACACCTGTGATACCTGAAAAGCAGGCGACCCCAATGTGGAGGTCAGCAAGGTGGCGGTTACTATGTTTCCTACGCCTCAGACGGTGTTTGATGCTAAGAATTGGGGTGCGCAACTTCTGATCGTCCATGAGCCTGCTTACTATAACCATATGGACGAATACTCGCAGGACAAGCTGGAAGTTGAAAAACGAGCGTTGATTGAGAAATCCGGATTGACAGTGATTCGTTTCCATGACCATCCTCACTATACCACTCCCGATATGATCGCAGCCGGTGAGCTTCGTGAGCTGGCGCTGGAGGGCAAGGTAGCGTATACAGACACATTTGACTTGGTACGGATACAGTTGGATGCACCCATGACACCGGTTGCCCTTGCCAAGCGGATCGAGGACCGACTGGGAATCCGTCATGTGCGCATTTGTGGTGCCAGAGATGCGGAATGTACAAAAGTTTCTGCCATGTTTGGCGCCCCTGCCGGTGTGTTGGAAGAGCTGCAAAACGATGCATGTGAGATTTTGCTCGTGGGTGAAACCTGTGAATGGGCCATTGGTGAGTATGCAAGAGATGCAGCCCAGCTTGGCTATAAGAAAGCGCTTTTGATCTTGGGTCATGTGGGCTCTGAGCGGGCAGGCATGGTGTATACAGCAGATGTGTTGAAGCAAATGCACCCGGAGCTGGAAGTCCGTTATTTTGAAAACGGAGAGGTCTATACATACACCGACTCAGAGTAACAGGACATTCCCAAAACGCATAAGTTGCCATGAGGTGAGTTTATGCGTTATCAATTCAAACGGCCAGTGGCATATGCCAGGATCCGCGGCGGCAGAGCCGCTCCCGGACTGATCGGCATGGTGAAGTTTTATCAGCATTCTGCCGGTGTGATCGTAGAAGCACAGGTCACCGGACTGCCGGAAAACGGCACCGGGATTTACGGATTCCATATCCATGAGGGAACAGCATGTCTGGGAGATATGTTCCCCACCACGGGGAATCACTATAATCCTTTAGGAACATCCCACCCCAACCATGCCGGAGATCTGCCGCCTTTGCTGTCCTACGGTGGCAGAGCATGGTTTTCGGTGATGACAGACCGTTTCTCTATACCGGATATTCTGGGAAGAACGGTAGTGATCCACGACAGACCCGATGATTTTCATACCCAGCCCTCCGGTAATGCCGGAGATAAGATCGGCTGCGGCGTTATCCGAAAATATAAATAGGCAAAAGCCCGCGTATTCGCGGGCTTTTTCATTGACCTTTTTCATGTATAGTGGTAGAATTAGGAAGAAAGAAGGGTGATTATGAACGCTGGTATTGTAATTATTACGGCGGTAAATGCGGTAGTTCCTATACTTCTGCTGATTCTGCTGGGATATTTTCTTCGTAGAATTGAGTTCTTAAATGACAGTTTTCTCTCCGTTGGCAAAAAGCTTGTGTTTCAGGTTTGTTTGCCGGTGATGCTGTTTGTCAATGTATATAATACCCAAGATCTTTCTTCGATTCCCTGGGATGTGGTGTTGTATGTAACAGGCATTTTGCTTGTGTTTTTTGCCATCAGTTTTTTGGTCGCAGTTTCTTCCACCACAGTTCCTGAACGAAGAGGTGTGGTGATGCAGTGCTTTTACCGGAGTAATTTTGCAATTATCGGACTTTCTCTGGCAAGCGCCCTGGGCGGCAGCGATGCCATGTCCATGGCGGCAGTTCTCTCTGCCTTCTCCATTCCGATCTTCAATACCTTTGCGGTCATATCCTTGACGGTGTTTTTGAAAAATGAAGACGGCAACAGGATCTCCGGAAAGCAGATGGTGCTGAGTATTGCCAGGAATCCTTTGATAATCAGTGTGGTCTGCGGCCTTGTATGCTTGGGGCTTCGCCAGGTCCAGACAAATATTTGGGGCAGTGCTGTGTTCTCATTAAAGGAAGATATTCCTTTTATTTATAAAACGCTGGATAACATTAAGGCGATCACATCTCCTTTTGCCCTGATCGTTCTGGGCGGACAGTTCCAGT
>JAZNZT010000089.1:0-3368 GCA_045595075.1 Faecousia sp. | reverse complement strand
TGGGAATTGGATTTGTACCGCTGTTTTCCTGGCAGGGCCAGCTTTCTGACGGGCTTGTCTGCAAAAAACTGGAAGGTGTCAGACGAACAACCTATGCTTACTGGGACGGGACCCGTGCTGTATCTGCCACCACCAAGGCGTTTTTGGAGCTCCTTGCCCGACTATGTGAGGAGCAAAGCAGCAGCAAATAAAAACGCATTGTCATTTATGGTCGGCTGTGTTATAATGGAAGCACTATAAGAGAGAGGCAAAACCGCTATGGAATTTAACGATATATATGATAAGAATAGACGACCTACCGGTCGGGTACATCTCAGAGGAACACCCTGGCAGGCAGGGGAGTACGGCCTTGTGGTCTGTGTCTGGGTCTATGACGATTCCGGGCGGCTGCTGCTGACCCGGAGAGCTCCGGGTAAATCCTTTGCCGGCACATGGGAAAATTCCGGCGGCGCGGTACAGGCAGGGGAGAACAGTCGACAGGCCATTGCCCGGGAGCTCTTTGAAGAGACTGGGATCCGGGCAGAGGAGGATGAATTTACTCTGCTAAGCTCCGGACAGGACAGAAATACTTTTTATGATTTTTACTGTCTGAAGCGGAACATTCCTTTGGAAGAAGTCGTTTTGTTGCCCGGTGAGACCGACGGCGCAAAATGGGCAACTTTTGAGGAAGTCCACAGAATGATCCGTCAAAAACAGATATGTAAGATCATATCCCGACAGTTTTTGCGTCAGGAGCAGGACTTGCTTCGTAGATTTGCACAAGAATAAAGCCGGATTTTTGGGAAACTGACGGAAGAAAACTTCTTGCAATTTCATATTGTTTCGGGTTATAATGAAAAAAAGCGTTTTTCATGGATCCGGCAAAAACGCGGTTGCCGGAACAGAAAGACGCTTTTCTTTTCTTTAAAATTTACACTATGGAGGAAATACATATGGTTGAAATTATGGATATGCCCGCTCGCCGCGGAAACGTACCCCTGCGTGTTGCCCGGGGACATTTTGCCACAAACCACAGCCACATTAACTATTATATTGATATTACTTATCAAAAGACCCGGCTTAGCGAAGCCAAGGACAGCGCCCATGAGTTGGTGTCCCACTTTATCAACAACACTCCGGTGGATACCATTTTGTGTCTGGACGGAACGGCAGTGCTGGGTACATGCGTTGCCCAGGAGCTGACAAAAACCGGTTTCCGCACCATCAATGCCCACCAGACCATTTATGTTCTGGAGCCGGAGTATAATGCCAATTCCCAGATCATCTTCCGGGATAATATCCACCCCATGATCCGCAATAAGCACGTTCTGGTGCTGATGGCATCAGTCACTACCGGCTATACCGCAAAGCGCGCCATTGAGGCCATCGGCTATTACGGCGGTCATGTGGCGGGCGTTGCCGCAATTTACCGCGCTGTGGATGAGGTGGCAGGCTATCCTGTCCGTTCTGTATACAGTCTTGATGACCTTCCCGATTATGAGAGCTATGACTATCGGGAGTGCCCCTATTGCAAGCGCTGCAAAAAGCTGGACGCGCTGGTCAACAGCTTTGGCTATTCCGAACTGTAAAACCACAACCCCGTTTCTTTGGAAACGGGGTTGTAATATTTCTTCATAAATTGAAATGGCGCTGCAATCATTTGATACTGTTTTGTTGTTGCGCAAAAAAGGAAGATTCTGGTAGAATAAACTTGAGGAGAGATCCGGAAAAAATATGCCAAAATGTAGAAAGGATGGGATCAACAATGAAGAAAATAATGCTGTGTGTACTTGTGTTACTTCTGCTGCTGACGGCGTGTCAGCCGATGACAGAGATCCCGTCTGACAGTAGACAGCCCTCACAACAGGAAAATACCACTGATCCGACTCAGCAGGAGACCTTGGAGTCTGCCGGTGATCCAGAGGACTTGCCGGATTCCAAGCTGAGCGCAGATGAGTGCCTTCTGACAGAGCGAAATATCTTGTCCTATGAGGAATTCTTCGGAGAAGACCGCCTGTACGCAGATAATGACTTCTTCGGACGCACGGATTGGATAATGCCGTCTGGCGAGGAAACGATCCTTTTTGATATAAAATATGATTTTACCCAGGATGTGTTTTATATTGACTCCCCTGCATGCAGGGGAACAAGCTATATTATTCCCGGGTCGGATGCTTATGCCAGTACATACAATCTTCTTTCTGCGGACGGCGTGTATGCTTACTTTCAGAACACAGAGGAGATCGTGCAGCTGGACATGCGTACAGGAGCTGCGCGCCAGATCGTCCGATGCGATCATATCAGAAACGCGTATATCTGTGGCAGAGATGCCCTTTACTATGCAGGGGTGACAGATGGCAAGCTTGCCATCAACCGCCTTTACATTCCTACGATGCAGCTGGATGTGCTGTATGATGGTTTTTCTGCCGATACTCCGTATGGAGAAAATGAAATATATCTGTATAAACCAACAAGCACACAGGGAGATGTTGTGTGGTATTGTGTAAACCCGGCAATGACAGAGCAGGTACGAAAGGAAACAGCAGATCCTGACAGTAAATTTATTGCTCTTCTATCGATAGATATCACCTCTCTTTGGGACGAGGGGGCTCTTATGGATCCCGACCTTGGCAGAGAAAGGCTGTGGCTATACAAATACATTCAGCAGGATACGGACATTCGCGCTTTTCTGGAGATTACCTATAACCAGGCAACAGGAGAAAACTCTGAAAGGCTTGGCGTTATCGATGAGTGTTGGTTTGGCAGCGGATATCCTCACGATCACTACTCTCCTGAGATCACTGAGAAAGAGGCGCCTGTTCCTGCTAATGGCCAATGGATCGATATTCCGGATATGGCACCAATTCAAGGCGACGTCTCCGCGATAGCCTATTCTGATCAGTTTATGCCCTACACGCTGTACTACTATGAAAATGGCATATTGGGGGAAAAGCTGATGGAAGCGCCTGTTGTGAGTGTATACGGTGCGTTCTGCGTTACTGAGGAAAATATGCTGATTCAGATCAGCGGTGACGGCAGCATCTGCAATACGCTCTATAAGGTGAAAGACACGATCCGGAAATTTGAGCAGTTCAAGGATAAGCTTTATTTCCTGGATGGAAATACGATAGTTGAATTGGACCTGTCAGATGCAAAGTACCGTACGATCGTTGAATACACGGATATTAAGGAGATGTATTTGGATAACAGCGAGGATACCGGAGACTTTGCAGAGATATACTTCGTGATAGAGAAGGGGTTGTTTGTTGAAGGCTGTGTGTATTACGCGGCCACCGGTGAGATCGTAACGAAAGGATATCGACTGTAAGAATATCAACTGCCAGCTCCCTGAAAAGGGGGGGGGGAGGTTTTTGCGCAAAAAAACCGAG
>JAZNZT010000088.1:0-2801 GCA_045595075.1 Faecousia sp. | reverse complement strand
TGAACGGTCAGTTGGTCTTTCAGCTCTGCGGCGTTATGGCTTGTCTTCGCAAACAGCGTTACAGGGGCGGTACTTGTCACATCCACATAGTTATCTGACAACACCACATCAGCCTCTTTAAAATCAATCTCCACATATTTTGCAAAAGCACTTGCAGATACTGTAATCTCCACGCCGTCGGCACGATCCTTGATCTCTACCCGGATATTGGGCTCTTTCCACGCAAAGTCCTTGGGAAGCGCGAACAGAAGGGTTTGGCGCATCAGGAATTTCCCTTCCCCATCATACACATCCGCATAAAGATAGCAATCCTGAGGGGCTGTCATTGCTTCATCCGATACACTCCCGATATCTAATGAGGACAGGGCATCCACCGTATACTGTAGTTCTGCTTCCTCAAGAACCGTAAAGTCATTGCGGCACAAATAAGTTTTTACCTTGCCGAAAACTGTCTGCATGGTTTCGTTGGCGATGTTCACCTTGATTTGTCCATCCTCGTGGAAAAGGGCGCAAGCCACGGGGGCATAGAATTTCTTTGCGGCATAGTGCAGTGCCTTGTATCTGCCGAAATAATCCATTCCTGACCAGGAAGCTACCGGCCAGCAGTCATTGAGCTGCCAATACAGCGAACCCATACAGCAGCCCCGAATCCTTCTGAAATACTCCACACCGTACTTAATCGCATCTGCCTGCAAGATCTGCGAAGTATATACCAGAGAAGGGAAACTCACGGGGTAAGGATAGTTGGCACGAATATAAAAATCCGTATTTTTAGTGCCCAGCGTGCATTTTTGATGGTTGCGCATAACCTCGCTGAACAGATCCATATCCTTCTGTTCTGCAAAGGTTCGAATGGTCTTCATTGGAGGCATAGATTCAAATCCAAATTCAGAGCAGAAACGGAACTTGTGCTTGCGGTACTCTGTGAAAGGCTTTTCTCCGTTCCAAACCTCCCAGAAATGCTGGTCACCCCGGGAAGGATCGTCAGGATCGTCAAAGTTTCCGCCGTTGGAGGGAGAAGAAGGCCAATAGAATACATCCGGTGCTACCCGACCGCACAGCTCCGGCAGGATATTCTCATAGAATTCTAAGTAATGCTCCTTTACCAAAGGACCGTCGCATATCAAATTGCCCTTGCCGTCACCCCAATGCAAAATGGCGGATTCCATCTCATTGTTGCCGCACACCAAGCCCAGACAGGCACGGTGACGGAAACGGCGAAGCTGCTGCTCGCATTCCAGACAAAGCGTTTCTTTAAATTCTTCGCTCAGATAGATGTTACAGCAGGCAATCATAAAATCCTGCCACACGATCAGTCCGTAACGGTCGCACAAATCAAAGAAAAATTCCTCAGGATAGTATGCACCACCCCATACCCGCAGGCAGTTAAAGTTGGCATCGATACAGCTTTTTATCAGCTTTTCCGTTTTTTCCTCTGTGATACGGCTTAAAATATTGTCCTGAGGCACATAGTTAGCACCCATGGCAAAAATCTTGACGCCGTTGACCACAAAACAGAATTCCTCACCGTATTGATCCGGTGCTCTGCTGATAGTCAAGGTTCTTAGTCCGATTTGTTTGCTCTGGCAGTCAATTACCTCATCCTGATAGACCAGCTCCACCTCTACGGAATACAGATTTTGCTCGCCGTAGCCATTGGGCCACCACAGCTTGGGGTTCTCAATTTTAATCTCCCCGTGACCATTTTCCAGCAGATAGCGCTTTCCATCTACTACGGCATACTGACGGCACTGGGGATTGCTGTGCTTTGTCTGCACATTCAATGTAAGTGTTACATTGCCATTTTCGTGCTTTTGTCGAATCTCCACATCCTCCAGGCGATCCACTTCATAACTCCGAAGCCATACCGGCCGGAAGATGCCCATATCCGGCAGCTTGGGACCCCAGTCCCAACCGGACATATAGAGCGCTTTACGCAGCTGCGCGGCACCCTGGAGGGTATCCGCATTGGTGTACACGTGCCTCTGCGCCTCCATTTTGCGGAAATACGCATTGGGCGACGCGAAATCCAGCCGGATCGTATTGGTACCCAGCTTCAACCGATCCTTCACATCGTATACAAAGGTTCTGTGCATATTTTTTACGCTATCGAGCTTTTCGCTGTTTAGGAAAATATCGCAGATGGTGTCCAAGCCCTCAAAAACCAACTCCATAAAGCTATGCTTCTCAGCCACCTGAAATGTGGCATAAAAGCTGCAGGGATCCTCGCAAAGTGCAGTGGCCTTGTGCTCATTCAGACCATAAAAGGGATCTTCCATCAGCTTATTATCCAGTAAAACACCGTACAAAGAGCAAGGGGCATCACAGGGGATGTCCCGATGCTCTTTATAAGTCATTTTCCATTGTTTGATCTCTAAATGGGTCATCTTTCATACCTCTCTCCCATTTTCTTTGGGGTATTCAAGCCATTGGCACTACGATCCGGTTCGGCACTTCCCGCAAAGATACATTATTTTGCACTGCGTAGGCCGCCGCTTTGCCTGTAGCCTCGCCCATAGCGCAGCAATTTCCCGTCACACGGTAAGAAGCCATGGCAATGTGGCTGCCGGAAATACACCGTCCCGCCACCAGCACATTGTGAAGTCCTTTAGGCAGCATAGCCCGGTAAGGGATCTGATAGGGCTTTACATCCCGATTATGCTGCTCGGTGCTATTAGGAACATGGATGTCCACATTAAAGGTGGCAGTACACACCCCATCCGGGAACTGCGTGCCGTTTAGCAGATCATCCTCTGTTATGTAGTACTCCCCGATCACACGCCGGGATTCCCGCACACCCA
>JAZNZT010000087.1:0-3119 GCA_045595075.1 Faecousia sp. | reverse complement strand
AGCTTTTCAAAAGGACCGGTACTGCCATCGCACAAAACGAAATCCACGGGATTTTCTCCGATGCGCTCCATATCCCATCCCCAAGGATCGGCATTGTCCTCATACATCACCGGCTGGAACGCGCCGCCGGACAGCATCTCCTTACCGTTAACGATATAGCTCTCCATCAGGCCAGTTTTCCGGCTGATACGGATGGTCTTCATACTGTCGGAAAATACAATTTCGTCACCGGTGGTGGGTGCTAAGAATTTTTTGGGCTCTACTTCCACACGGAAATCAACTCTTGCCTCACCCATAGCAGGAAGTTCACAACGATAAGCAATCCGCTTTCTGCGGTCATAGTGGATATTACTCAGTTCTTTAATGCACTGGGAGGGGATCTTTTTGCCGTTTTGATAAACCGATACCGTATACTGCTCCGTGTCAGAAACAATGGCATTGGGTATTAAAAATTCGGTTTCACAAACAGTTTCCCTTGCATAGGGTTGAGAATTAAAAATAAATACAGGAAATTCGCCAATTTCTGCTTTCTGATGCCTACCGCAGATTGCAAAGAAAGCTTTATTCCACTGCTTTTGCAGCAGTTCCAAGGCGTAGTCCGCCATACGCAAGCTGCTCTTTTCACCGTCAGCAGCGCAAGTGCCTGAATAGATATCGTGGAATTCCAATGCTGCCAGCGCTTTTTCCGCTTCCATAAATGCAGAATTATTTTTCTGATACAGACCGTTTAAGGCTGCATAGCTGCACAGTTTTTCTGTAGTAAACAGTTTATTTTCCAGTTCAATGTGTTTTTGCTTAATACTCTGCATTGCCGTGTAACAACCAATTAAGCAAGGCTGCATAGATTTACGGAATTCCGTTTGGGGTTGCAGATCCGCAAAATACTGCTCCGGCGTACTGTGCATCATAATATCTTCACATTCTGAAATCAGCCTGCTTACTTCTTCCAAATCCTTCCTGGAAGGCACACCACCATGGTTTCCAACACCCCAAAGGGCTACACCGACTTCTCCGTCAGCATAATGGGACGCTTTGCGAATAATTTCATTTTTTGCATTGCCAAAAGCACTGCAATAGAGGTTTTCATCTGTTGTTCGGGTGACTTTTACCTTACTGCCATCCTTGCCAACCCACCAGAAATCCCGGGGCAGCTCCATCATATTGGTGTTGGGGCGGCAGCAAATATAGCTGTCATAGCCGCATTTTTTTAGAATTTGAACCAAACCCACAGAATGACCGAAGCTGTCAAAATTGATCGCTGTAGTGGGCCTTGCATCAAATTTTTCTGCAAAGTATTTTCTACCCAGCCCGATTTGCCGCACAAAGGCCTCGCCGGAGGGCATATTGCAGTCCGGCTGGAGATACCAGCCGCCCATAATGTGCCATTTTCCGGCTTTTACCTGTTCTTGGATGCGAGCAAACAGCTCCGAGTCGTGTTCCTCAATAAATTCATAGAGAACCGCTTCATTATGGTTAAAGATAAAATCAAATTCCTGACAGAACAGTTCCGCTTGATGGAAGGTGGAAACCGCCTCACCATAGCCTTCCTCCCAATCCCACATCCAAACCGGATCCAAATGAGAGTTGCAGATCAAATGAATCTTTTTCATAAAACCCTCCTTAGTACGCATTCACATTTGTCGATATGGTCTGAATGTAGGAATTAAAGCGCTCTCCCTTGCCTTCCTTGCCATAATGACCGGGCAAGCGGGGTAATTCCAACTCCTGAATAACCGGTAGTTGTCCATTCAAGTATTCATAGATCATTCTTTGACAATTTTCGTTGCGAAGCAATAATGCACCGAACCGCATTTCCTGCATTTCAAAGCCAATGGACTTATTCTCTCGATACCACAGTGTCCGGTAAGCCTCATAAACCTGGCGGACTAAAATTTGCATAGGCGGAAATTCCTCGTCTGCCAGTTTCTGTAGCATTTCTTTGTCCTTTTCCATATAGGCTTTTTTCAGGCGGACACCCAAATCGCACTTGTGGGCAAGAAGCTCCGTCAACTTTGTATAAAAATCAAACAAATAATCATATTGCCGTCCGTTAATACTCTTTTCCAGTACAGGGATTGCGGCTTTGTACCGATCTTTCAGTCCATCGTGTATTGTGTAGTCAAAAAGACCAAGCAATGGATCGTTGAACAGTAAATATTTGCTGGGGTTATTTGCGTGGCTTTCTTCTTCATCGGTAATATTGGGAAGCTCTAAATTCATAAATTCCTCAAAGCTGTAGCCAAACATTGTACAGAATTTTTCCGCAATATCCGCCCGATCAAAATTACCGCAAGCCATCTGCGCCGCTGCAGACAAACCCGGCAGAGCAGCAAAGTAAGAGCAGTCCTTTCCGTCGTCGCCCCACATAGTCATAATAATGTGGTCAACCCCATGTTCTCCGGCACTTTCCAAGGCTACCTGCGTAGCATCCAGACTGATCTGCAGATTGGGAGCATAACCGGTCCATGTACAGATGCCGCCGGCGAAAGCAATTTTATTGTTTGCAAATTGCCTGTGTGCTTTCAAATTGCTGTCATAGCGGGATTTTTCTTTCATGCAGTAATCCCAGTACACAAGGGTAACACCCTCCGGCACTTTATCCAATATCTCCTGAGAAATGTGTTTTTCTCCACCGTCTGTGGGATCTTCTGCCAGATGGAAAAACATATCGCTCCACATCATAGGTTGCAAGCCGTGCTTATCTGTCAGTGCCTTCACCCGGTTCAGATGTTCCACCAAAATATCGGACCGATTTCGGTAGCCATGCTGGTGCAGATATTTGCCAACGCCTAAATAAAAAGCCTCATCCATACCGATATGAACTTTTCGGGTGGTATAGCACTTTGCAACTGTAGACAGCATATTATCGATCAGTGTATAAACGCGCTCATCTCCAACCAAAAGCACATCTGCCGCATCCATGTGCAGATAGTAATCCTCCCATCGGGGAAGATGTCCCAAATGTGCCAGCACCTGAATACAGGGGATCAGTTCAATGCCGATGGACCCGCAATACGCATCCATATCCTTCAGCTCGGCCATTGTATAGCCGCCCCGCATATAACCGAAATACGGCTCGTTTTCAACCTCATAAGTATCCTCGGTGTAGAGCATCAGGC
>JAZNZT010000086.1:0-33011 GCA_045595075.1 Faecousia sp. | reverse complement strand
CACCTGCGTTGACAACTGCCCTGTCGAAGCAATCGAGGAAGGCTGATTCTCCGATTCTGCGATCCGCCTGTGCTCTCGCACAGGCGGATTTTTTTAATGAGGTGACCCATATGGAACAGCTGCATAACGGCTACACACTGGAGATCCCCAACGGCGGATTCCCTTTGAGTACCGATTCTATTGCCCTTGCGGGATTTGTTAAGCTTTCGAAAAACGCCAAAGTTCTCGACTTAGGCGCAGGCTGCGGCACAATAGGACTGTTCCTCTGCGCCGATCACCCGGACTGTACCGTTACCGGTGTTGAGCTGGACGAAAATGCCCACCGGGCGGCATTGCGCAATATAGAAAGCAACGGACTGCACCTCCGTCTTAGCAGTATATGCGCAGATCTTCGCGGCATCCCCTCTCTGGTTTCTCCCGGCAGTTTTACCTGCTGCGTATCCAATCCGCCCTATTTCTCCTCCGGCCCTAAAAGCAGCACTGTGCCGTTGGCCCGGCAGGAATGCGCCTGCACCATGGACGATTTATTCGCCTCCGCCGCATGGGCCTTAAAATACGGCGGCGATTTCTTTCTCGTCCACCGTCCGGAACGGCTTGCGGAACTGTTTTCCTGCGCCTGCTCCCATAGCTTAGAACCTAAACGGCTTTGTCTTCTCAGGCACCGCCAAAACGACCCTATCAGTCTGATCCTTGTCCAGTGCCGAAAGGGCGGAAAACCCGGCCTTATATGGGAAGAAAACTTTTTCTCGGATGAACAGGGCAATCCTTCCGACTATTATAAAAATCTCTATCATCTTCAGGAGTGATCCTATGAGCGGAATGTTATATTTGGTTCCCACCCCTATCGGCAACCTGGGGGATATCTCTGCCCGCTGCCGCCAGACATTGGAAGAAGCGGATTTTATCGCGGCAGAAGATACCCGCGTTACGCTGAAACTACTGAATCACTTAGGCATCAAAAAAAACCTTGTCAGCTACTATGAGCACAACAAGGCGCAAAAAGGCAATGTGATATTGGACCGGATTTTGGCCGGTGAGACTTGCGCTTTGGTATCCGATGCCGGAAGTCCTGCCATCTCTGACCCCGGCGAGGATCTGGTTAAGCAGTGCGCCGAAGCAGGTATTACTGTCTGCGCCATCCCCGGCCCTTGCGCTGTGATCACCGCTCTTAGCATTTCCGGTCAGTCCACAGGCAGATTTTGCTTTGAGGGTTTCCTGTCCACCGCAAAAAAGAGCCGCCGGGAGCATCTGGAATCTCTTATCGGCGAGCAGCGCACCATGATCTTCTATGAAGCGCCCCACAAGCTTTTAAACACCCTGCAAAGCATGGCTGAGGTATTTGGTGATGATCGCCCTATCAGCCTTTGTCGGGAGCTTACCAAGCTCCACGAAGAGGTAGTACGCACTACTCTTGGCGGCGCTATTGAAATATACACCGAAAATGCTCCCAAGGGTGAGTTTGTCCTTGTAGTAGCCGGCGCGCCTGCGGAGAAGAAAACCGTTGCCACTCCTGAAGATGCGGCATCCAGAGTTGCGGAACTGGTAGAAAGCGGTATGTCCCGTAAGGACGCGGTCAAACAAGTTGCCAAAGAATTGGATTTACCTAAAAATGTAGTCTATGACGCTTCGCTGAAATAAAGATAACGCACCGGGTTTTCCGGTGCGTTTTTGCATGTTAAGGATTCGGGCGCATACAGTTTCCCATGGGGGGATGGACATGGTCATGAGCTGGATCTTTACAGTGATATTGGGGATATCCCTTATAGCCGCCGCTGTTTTGGGAAACGGAGCGGCTTTGGCTTCCGCTGTTACTCAAGGCGCACAGGCAGGAATCACCCTTTCTATCTCTTTAGCCGGGTCTATCTGCCTGTGGACCGGGGTTGGGAAACTTATGGAGCAAGTGGGACTGACCGGATTCCTGGCAAAGCTGCTGTCTCCCCTGTTAGGAAGAATTTTCCCCTCCACAAAAAAGGACAAAGTTCTTGCCGGAGTGCTCAGCGCAAATGTTTGCGCCAATTTTCTCGGCTTGGGAAACGCTGCCACGCCTATGGGGATCCAGGCTGCTCAGCGATTGGCAAGCCGTTCCTCCACGGGCATTGCCAGCGACGAGCTTTGCAGGCTCATCGTGTTAAACACCGCCTCCATCCAGCTGATCCCTGCCAATGTGGCGGCGGTTCGCTCCTCTCTCGGATGTACCTCCCCTTTTGATATTTTACCTGCTGTTTGGCTGACAAGCCTCTGCTCTGCCGGTCTTGGGATAATTGCTGCATGGCTATTCGGAAAGCTGTGGCGTCATGACTGACTATCTTGTCCCTACCCTTTTACTGATCGTCTGTCTGCTTGCTCTGCGAAAACAGGAGAATGCCTACGATCTGCTGCTAAGTGGGGCAGCAGACGGACTAAAGCTGGTTTTGACCCTTGTTCCCACACTGGTTTTGCTGCTCACCGCAGTTTCCATGCTCCGGGCTTCCGGCGCTGTGGAGGCGATCAGCGATTTTCTTTCCCCTGTCTTCCATTTCTTCGGGATTCCTCCGGAGACGGCTGTTTTGGTTTTGATCCGCCCTATCAGCGGCAGCGCAGCACTGGCAGTGGGGGCAGATCTGATGACCCACTACGGCGTAGATTCTACCATCGGCAGAACGGTGGCTGTAATGCTAGGCTCTACGGAAACCACCTTCTACACCGTCAGTGTATATTTTGGAGCAGCCGGGATCAAAAAGACCCGCTATACCATCCCCGCAGCTCTGATCGCAGATCTTACCGGCTTTCTCATGGCGTCCCTTACGGTACGGCTTCTATATTGAAAACAGGCTTTTGCTGTTTGGGTAACTGTAAAAATTTTTATTGACAATGAATATGCAAAGATGTATAATCGCATAAAATCAAGAAAGGAGAACTGACAATGTTTTGTTATTGCTTCAATGAAGTCGATAATCAGTCCGGTAACGGTATGCCTAAGCATACAGTCGGGCTTACATTGTCATACTCTTTTTAAAATAATCTCAAAACTAGGATTATAAAAAGATGCAGTGCAAGCCGAAACGCAAGTTTTCGTTTGCACTGCTTTTTATTATTTAGGAGGTAAGAATATGAACAAACAAATCGACATCACCGGCGTGGTGCTGACGACAGACCGTCTTACCTTGCGACCCTGGAGAGAATCGGATCTGAACGATTTCTATGAGTATGCAAGTGTGGATGGTGTCGGCCAAATGGCAGGCTGGAATCCTCACCGCAATGAAGAGGAATCCAAAACGATCCTCACGCACTTTATCGAGGGAAAACATGTCTTTGCTCTGGAATACCGGAAAAAAGTGATCGGTTCTCTTGGCGTTGAAGAGTACCGTGAAGAGAACTACCCGGAACTGGACAACCTGCAAGGACGTGAGATCGGCTATGTACTGTCCAAGGCATACTGGGGTCAGGGACTGATGCCCGAAGCGGTAAAGGCTGTGATCCACTGGCTTTTTGAAGAAGAGAAACTGGATTTTATTATCTGCGGTCATTTTGACCATAACAGCCGTTCCCGCCGGGTGATTGAAAAGTCCGGCTTCCAATACATTAAAACAACAGAATTTAAGACAAGGTTTAATACAGTAGAAACCGCTCTTGACTATATTCTGTATAATCCTGAAAGGAGAGAATCCCGATGTTGACCCACAAAGGAACGCAAACCATAGAGACTTCCAGGCTCATTCTGCGAAAAGCGCGCACGGAAGATGCTGAGCCTATGTTCCGCAACTGGGCATCCGATCCGGAAGTTACCAAGTATCTGACATGGCCGCCTCACGAAGACATAGAAGTGACCCGGAAGGTTCTGGCAGGCTGGGTGGCAGAATACGACAAGGACAACTATTACCACTGGATGATCGTATTAAAAGAAATCGGCGAACCCATAGGTTCGCTGCTTGTAAACACCGTTGGTCGGGCGCAATCTGCCCATATTGGCTACTGCATTGGAAAACTCTGGTGGCATAAAGGCATTATGTCAGAGGCTTTACATGCAGTTATGGGTTATCTGTTTGACGAGGTGGGTTATCACCGCATAGAAGCCATGCACGACCCCAACAACCCGAATTCCGGCAGAGTTATGAGAAAGTGCGGAATGAAATACGAGGGCACTACACATGCTTCTGACCGAAACAATCAGGGCATTTGCGACGCCGACCACTATGCCATCTTACACGACGATTGGAGAAAGCCCAGACATTTCATGGAGGGCTATGTTGCAGACAGTGATACTGCTCTTGTAGAGGAGATCTATCGGCGGAAAGATGAGGCTGACCGCCTGAACAAGTCCAAGGCAGCCCGAGTGGAATTTCTAACCACTGTTAATTATATCGAACGGTATCTGAAACCCGGCGCAAAGATCCTGGATATAGGTGCCGGTGCAGGCGAATATAGCCTGTATTTTTCCAGAAAGGGATATCTGGTGTCTGCATTGGAGCTTGCCGACGCAAATATTGCAGCCTTCCGGGCGAGGATGACTAAGGATGATCAGATCGACCTGGCAAAAGGGAATGCTATGGATCTGAGTCGGTATGACAGCGATTCTTTTGATATCGTGCTTCTGTTTGGCCCCCTGTATCATCTGCATGAGGAAGCTGACAAGCTGCGGTGCATCCGGGAAGCAAAGAGGGTGTGCAAGCCCTGTGGAAAGATATTCTTTGCCTTTATCTCCAACGACATGGTGATCCTTACAATGCAGCAGCTACATTCTGACTACTTTCTTTCCGGTGACTACAACAAGGAAACCTTCCGTCTGGATGATTTTCCTTTTGTGTTCCATACGGTGGATCATTGCAGAGCGCTTCTTGATAAAGCAGGTATTCAGATCTGCCATGAGGTCGCTTCCGACGGCGCCAGCGAATTGCTGCAGGATCTAGTCAACGGTCTGGACGATGCCTCTTATCAACAATACCTGCGTTACCACCTCTATATCTGCGAAAAGCCTGAGTTTCTGGGCATGAGCAACCATCTGCTTTTTATTGGAGATCCTGTATAATAGATGTAAATATAATGCAAAGCCCAGTTGAGCAAGAAACTCAACTGGGCTTTGTAGTTTTCATTATACCCGATTGTGTAATGATCCGTTACAGATATCACACCTTCGCTTACGGGTTTTGAGCACACGTACAGAGGGAGAATTAATAGAACTTTCTCTTATTCTTACGGGCAGCTTCAGACTTCTGCTTACGCTTCAGGCTGGGGCTGACATAATGCTCGCGCTTCTTAACTTCAGCGATAACGCCCTCCTTGGCACAGCTGCGCTTAAAACGACGCAGAGCGCTCTCCAGAGATTCGTTTTCCTTAACGCGAATTTCAGACATGGTTTTCCCTCCCTCCGATGGCATCCGGCTAGATCCAGGATGCGTTCAGGGCCTAATTCTCAGGCTAGAATATTATAATTCGATTTTACCCGATTGTCAAGAAGGATTTCCGGCATTTTTAGCCAAATAACCAAAAATCACTTTACAATCAAGTTTACCAGCTTGTTTTTGACAACAATAGTCTTAACGATCGAACCGCCGTTCTTCTCAAGGAACTTGGCGATCTTCTCATCTGCAAGCACATTGGCAACCACAGTATCGTTTTCAAGGTCGGCATCCATCTGCACTGTGCCGCGCATTTTTCCGTTGACCTGCACAGCGATAGTCACCTGGCTATCTTTACACTTTTCCTCACTGTACTCCGGCCACTTTTCATAGGCAATGGTATTGTCATGACCCATGATCTGCCAAATCTCTTCACCCACATGGGGGATGATGCAGGAGATCATCTTGATAAAGCCTTCGGCATATTCTCTGGGACAAGTGCCGTTTTTATAGACCTCGTTAACAAAGACCATCATTTGAGCAATGGCAGTATTGAAGCCCAGCACCTCAAAGTCAGCTGTGACTTTTTTCACGGTCTGGTGGTAGACCTTCGTCAGCTTGCCGTCATCGGTATCGGTGATATTGGCAGGCTCGATAAAGAAGTTCCACACACGGTTGATAAACTTCTTTGCGCCGGCGACAGCGGTGGTGCTCCAAGGCTTGGAGACTTCCAGGGGTCCCATAAACATCTCGTAAAGCCGCAGGGTATCCGCGCCGTAATCCCGGACAATGTCACTGGGATTGACCACAAATTCCGGGAAGCGCTTACCCATCTTGATGCCGTTTTCGCCCAGTATCATACCCTGGTGGACCAGCTTCTTGAAAGGCTCTTTTACCGGAGAAAGACCGTTATCGTACAGGAATCGGTTCCAGATACGGGAGTAGATCAGGTGGCCTACCGCATGCTCCGGACCGCCGATGTACAGGTCCACCGGCATCCAATGCTCAGCAAGCTTGGGATCGCAGAACGCCTTGTCATTCTTGGGATCGATGTAACGCAGGAAGTACCAGGAAGAACCGGCAGAGCCGGGCATGGTAGAAGTCTCACGGATGCCCTTCAGGCCGTTCTTATCGTACTGCTTCCATTCGGTAGCGTTTTCCAGGGGAGCCTGGCCGTTCTTACCCTTATAGTCCTCCAGCTCCGGCAGGATCAGAGGCAGTTCTTCATCCGGCAGGAACACAGTCTCGCCGTCCTCGGTGTATACACAGGGAACAGGCTCGCCCCAATATCTTTGGCGGGCAAAGATCCACTCACGGAAATGGTAGTTATTCTTTCTTCTGGCGACGCCGGCCTTTTCCAGCTTGCAGGTGATTGCCTCCTTGGCCTCCTCCACAGTCAGACCGGTAAACTCCTCAGAATTGATCAGCTTGCAGCCCTTGCCCAGATAGTCCTGCTTTTCAAAGGCACACTCAGATACATCTGCGCCCTCGATGACCTGGATCATGGGGATATTATGGGCGATGGCATACTCAAAGTCACGTTGATCGTGGCTGGGGACAGCCATAACCGCGCCGGTGCCGTAATTACCCAGCACGAAATCGCCGATAAACACCGGGACTTCCTTACCGTTCACAGGGTTAATGGCGTAAATGCCCTTCAGGGGGCAACCGGTCTTGGTCTTAGTAGCATCGGTACGGTCGATCTCGCTCATAGCTGCGGCAGCAGCGATGTAAGCCTCAACCTCATCCCTGTTCTCAATACGATCCATCAGCCCCTGAACGATCTTACCGTCGGGCGCAAGGACCATAAATGTAATGCCGTAGATTGTTTCAATACATGTGGTGTAGATAGAGAACTCACCGCCACCCACCAGCTTAAAGTCCACCTCAACACCGGTAGACTTGCCAATCCAGTTCCGCTGGATCTCTTTGGTGGATTCCGGCCAGTCGATCTCATCCAGACCCTCCAACAGCTTTTCAGCGAAGGCAGGCTGGTCGATGACCCACTGCATCATCATCTTCTTTACAACGGGATAACCGCCACGCTCAGACTTGCCGTCGATAACCTCATCGTTTGCAAGGACAGTACCCAGCTCCTCGCACCAGTTCACAGGCATTTCGATCCGCTTGGCATAGCCTGCCTCCCACAGCTTCTTAAAGATCCACTGCGTCCATTTATAGAAATCGGGATCGGATGTAGCAATGACCTTAGACCAGTCATAGTCAAAACCCAGTTCCTTCAGCTGATTGGAGAAGGTTTCGATGTTCTGCTGGGTAAAGCCATTGGGGTGGTTACCGGTGCTTACCGCATACTGCTCCGCAGGCAGGCCAAAAGAGTCATAGCCCATGGGGTGCAGCACATTATAACCCTGCATCCGCTTCATACGGGACATAATGTCTGTAGCAGTATAGCCCTCCGGATGACCTGCATGCAGACCCACGCCGGAAGGATACGGGAACATATCCAGCACATAGTATTTGGGCTTAGAAAAATCCCACACATCCGTATGGAAGGTGTTGTTTTCCTCCCAGTATTTCTGCCACTTTTTTTCAATGGCGCTAAATTCATAATTCATAGCATTACTACCTCTCTAAACCCATTATCAAGGAAGAAGAATGTCACTGATATCTATCTGCTCCGCATCTGCCCACAGCCGCTCCAGAGAGTAAAACTCTCTTGCTTCTTCGGTAAATACATGAACAACGATAGAGCCGAAATCCAGCAGCTCCCAAGAATTCCCCCGGTGTCCCTCACGACCCAGCATAGGCTCACCCAGCTGCTCCAGGGTGTACTCCGCGTAATCGCATAAAGTCTTTACATGGGTGTTGGAAGTACCGGTGCAGATCAGAAAATAATCTGCCAGGCTGGATACATCATTGATCCGAAGCAGCTTAATATCCACGCCCTTCTTGCTGTCCAGCGCTTTGGTTACTTCATAGGCAACTTCTTTTGCAGTTAACATAACATCATTCCTCTTATTCTTATCTGTTCAAATACGCCAGCGCGTCCAGAGATGCGGAAGATATTTCCCTTCCCTGCCGCTTCAGCATATCCAGTGTCATTGTAAGGCCCAGTTTCAGGGCTTCGTCAAGATCGGTATATGCCAGCTCCCGGAGCTTTTCCACCCCCGGAAAATCTCGGTTTGGCTCCATATAGTCTGCCACATAAATGATCTTTTCAAGCACATTCATGTTTTTCTTTCCTGTGGTATGGCTGGCAATCGCTTTCACCACAGCTTCCGATTCTCCGAAGATCCGCTCTGCCGCCAGACTGCCTGTCAAGGCATGCAAGGTCTTTGGATTTTCATGGGAAAAATTATCCAAAATTATACCATACTCCCGGCACATTGTCAATTGATAGGGACCGTCCAGCGCCTTTGTAATATCGTGCAAAAGCGCCGCTCTTGCAGCATCTGTTTCATCTGCGCCCCAGCGCCGCGCCAACTTTACCGCCGTATCCCGACAGCCAAGAACATGGGCAACCCGGTTTGGCTTCAAAAGAGAGGTCACCGTTTGTTCCAGTTGCTCCAAGGATAGTCCTCTCAAATCCTGTCCTGTGCCGTATAGCTTATTAGATTCAATGTAGTCACGTACAGCCGCCGGGAGATATTCTCCGACGCACTGAAAAACCAGCATTCTCCGCAGATCTGTGGAGGAAATCTCGACTACCGGATTTTCCACAGCATAGACCTTTGCGCCCATTCCCTCCAGCAACGCTTTCTGTCGGGAAACGGTTTCCTTTTCCCCCGGCTCTCCTCGATAAAACACGGCAACAGACGCGTCTTTTAGTATCTTCTCCGGCTGACGCCATGTCAGAAAAGACAGGAACATATCCGTACCCATAAACAGCACAAGCTCTTCTTTTGGATAGGCCTGGCGAATCTGTGCCACCGTCTCGTAGGTGTAGCTTGTCCCGCCTCTGCGGATCTCAAGATCAGAAATTGTGATCTTCTTCTCCTGCCCTACCGCCAGGAAAAGCATTTCCAACCGCTGAGCGGCATTGGGAGAATTTTCCGGAAGGGATTTGTGGGGAGAATCACAGGAAGGGATCATAAAAAGCCGGTCAAGCTGCAAGGCTTTTACCCCATAACAGGCAGCCTGTATATGACCTATATGGGGCGGATTAAACGCGCCGCCGTATATACCGATCCTTCCCATCGTTATTCCCCCTTGGGTCAATTATTTCTCCCGGAGCTGACGCTCCCGTTCCCGCTCGATGGCCTTATCGATGGCCTGCTGGCGGAAGTACTCATTGCGCTGCTCCCGGACCTTTCTGGCTGCCTGACGCCGCGCCTGAGCGCCCTTGCGGACAGGATTTGGTTTTTCCGGTTTCCGCTTAGCTCTGCCGGTCTGATTTCTCTCTTCCTGGCACTTTTCACTGAACCGATAAATCACAAATTTCGTTCCGATCACTGCAACGCCCTCTGCGCCGGTAGCTTCGCAAATCAGATCGCTTACTTCCCGGGGAGTCATCATTGCGCCCTCCAGGACCTTGCCCTTTACCAGTTCTCTCGCGTCCAGCTGAGTCTCTGCCTCAGCGATCACAGCATCCGTCACGCCGCCTTTGCCCACCATAAGGGTGGTTTCCAAGGTATTTGCCTGGGCACGCAGCTCGGCGCGCTCCTTACTTGTCAGCATAGCCTGCCTCCTTCATCTTTTGGTAAAGCACCTTTAGGGCATTTGCCCGGTGAGAAACCTGATTCTTTTCCTCCGGATCCAGTTCTGCCGTAGACTTCCCGGCAGGAGGATAATAGAAGATGGGATCATAGCCAAAACCATTTTCCCCTCTGGGTTCCCGGAGTAACTCTCCATGGATCTCACCCCGTGCCTGGATCACCTGTCCCTCGGGCGTGACCATAGTGATCACGCAGACGAACTGAGCCTGCCGCTGTCCGTCAGGTACATGTTCCGTATTCTTAAGAAGAAGCTGAAGTCTGCCCCAATCGTCCAGGCTGTCGTCAAAGCCGTAACGGGCAGAATAGATTCCCGGCTCGCCGTTCAATGCATCCACCGCAATGCCGGAGTCATCCGCCAAAGCGGGCAGTCCGGTAGCTTTCATAACCGCCTCTGCCTTGATAAAGGAGTTTTCCTCAAAGGTAGCACCGGTTTCTTCTACATCGATGTCAACACCCAGCTCAGACTGCAGCACCAGTTCAATGCCGAATTTCTCCGTAATTTTGCTGATCTCCACCAGCTTATGCTGATTCTTACTTGCTAAAACAACCTTCATACTTTCTCTCCTATAACAGGGCATCCACAAAAGATTCCGCCTCAAATGGCATCAGATCATCTGCCTGCTCGCCAACGCCTACGAATTTCACAGGAATCTGGAGGGCATCGGCTACTGCGATGACGATTCCGCCCTTAGCGGTTCCGTCCAGCTTTGTCAAGGCAACCGCGGTCACACCGGCGATCTCCTTAAACTGCTTTGCTTGGATCAGGCCGTTCTGACCGGTAGTGCCGTCCAGAACCAGCAAGACCTCTCTTGCCGCATCCGGAAGCTCCCGCTCCACAATCCGGCTGATCTTGTTCAGCTCATTCATTAAATTGGTCTTGTTATGCAGCCGTCCGGCAGTATCAATGAGGATCACATCCACGCCCTTGGCTTTTGCGGACTGAATGCCGTCATACACCACCGACGCCGGGTCTGCGCCCTCATGCTGCCGCACGATGGATGCACCGGAACGCCCCGCCCAGATCTCAAGCTGGTCTGCTGCAGCCGCACGGAAAGTATCCGCCGCCACCATCAGAACCTGTTTCCCTTGACCCACAAGCTGAGCGGCGATCTTGCCGATAGTAGTGGTTTTACCCACGCCGTTGACACCGATCACCAAAACAACCGCAGGCTTCGTATGCAGGTCCAGCTCTGCAGATCCTACACTAAGCATCTCAACAAGGATCTGCTTCAAGGCATTTTTTGCTTCATCGGGGGTTTTCAGGTGCTGTTCCCGGACTGCCTTACGCAGCTGCTCTACGGCCTTTACGGCGGTATCAACACCCAGATCCGCAAGGATCAGGCTTTCTTCCAGCTCCTCGTAGAAATCCTCATCGATCTGACTGAAACCGGAGAACACACCTCCAAGCGTAGAGCCTAAGGCATCTCTTGTTTTGGACAGTCCCGCTTTGATCTTTTCAAAAAAGCCCATGTTTCGCTCCTTATTATTCCACAATTCCCAGATGCTCTTCCATCTGGTTCAGATCAAGACGCAGCAGCTTACTAACACCCTGCTCCTGCATGGTAACGCCGTAAAGCACATCGGAAGCCTCCATAGTACCCCGGCGGTGGGTGATAACGATAAACTGGGTCTTCTCGCTAAGATTGCGCAGATATGTGGCAAACCGCTCTACATTACGGTCATCCAGCGCTGCGTCGATCTCGTCAAGCATACAGAAAGGCGTAGGTCTGACCTTCAGAATTGCAAAGTACAGGGCAATGGCCACAAATGCTTTTTCGCCACCGGAGAGCAGAGTGATGGTTTTCAGCTGCTTTCCGGGAGGCTGTACCCGGATCTCGATACCGCAGGTAAGAGGTTCTTCCGGATCTTCCAGAACCAGCTGTCCCTTACCGCCGCCAAACATTTCCTCAAAGGTAATACCGAAGTAATGGTCGATCTTTTGGAACTCTGCCACGAAGATCGTTGTCATTTCCTGGGTAATGTTCCGGATGATGCTCTCCAGCTCCCGCTTGGAGGTCAGCACATCGTCTCTTTGCGATGCCAGGTATGTATACCGTTCGTTGACACGGGCGTACTCCTCGATAGCGCCCAGGTTAGGCGTTCCCAAAGCGGCGATCTTCCGCTTCAGCTCGCCAATACGCCGGTTGCCGGCAGTGACTGATTCGATCTGACCCCGTTTTTCTGGCGCAGTGCCGGGCGTCAGCTCATAGGAATCCCAAAGCTTATCGATGATCTGCTTTTCTTCCAGGGCAGTGGTGACCTTTTTCTGCTCCAGCAGAGCGCAGGCGCGCTCCATATTCAGGATATCCTTATTTTTCTCCTGTGCCTCTCGCTCCGAGCGGGTCTTGTTGGCTTCCGTCTGAGAGCGCAGGGCAAGGGTATCGTTCATATCCTTGCGGGCAGCATCAATATCCCCATCGTTTTCCTCTTTCCGACGGGTCAGCTGCAGGATCTCTGCCTCCAGTCGGGAGGTGTCCGCCCGGAAGGTCTCAATAACCGCCAGTTTCTTTTCCCGGTCGCCCTCCATAGCCGCGCGAAGCTGCTGCAGATCGACAATATGGTTGCGGGCTGTATTGCCCTCTGCCTCTAATGCCGCCTCGTCAGTCTTCAGCGCGGTCATCTTTTCTGTGATCTGGGTCATTGCCTGGGAGTATTCCTCCTGGCTGCCCTCCAGCTGCTGGATACTTGCCCGGGTCTGGGTAAGCTCTGCGGTAAAGACCTGGATCTTTGCCTGCTGGGCGGCATACCGCTGAGAGTCATTTTGCTGCCTGGTCTGGAGAGAATCCCATTCACGTCGAGCAGAGCTTTCCGCATCCCGGATAGCCTGGAGCAGGATCTGATGCTGCTTCTCCTCACCCTGAAGGGTCAGCACTTGGTCTTCTGCTTCCCGAAGCTGATCTCTTGCCGCATCCAGCTGGAATACCACCTGATCCAAAGATCGCTGAGCCTCTTGCAGCTCTGTTTCCGCGGACTTCTGTTTTGTCTGCAATTCCTTTTCCTGTGCTGTAAGCTTTTCCAACTCATTGGCGCGGCTGAGAATACCTGATTCCTTATTCACAGAACCGCCGGTCATAGAGCCGCCGGGGTTGACCACCTGACCGTCCAGAGTGACGATCTTAAACCGGTGAGAAAACTTCTTTGCCATAGCAATGGCGGCATCAATATCCTCCACGATCACAATTCTGCCCAGAAGATTAGCCACAATTTCCCGATACTTTTTGTCGCAGGTAACCAGCTCCGCTGCATTGCCTACATAACCCCGGCAGGCATCCAAACCGGATTCCTGCAGCAGTCTGCCCCGGACAACGGAAATAGGCTGGAATGTAGCCCGACCGCCGCCGGTACGCTTCAGAAATGTCAGTGCTGCTTTACCGTCAGCTTCGCTGTCCACAACCACATGCTGCATAGCGCCGCCCAAGGCGATCTCAATAGCAACTGTATAGTCATCCTCTACACGGATCAGCTGAGAAACCGGTCCGTGAATATTCCGCAATCCGCCCTTCTGTGCCTCCTGCATTACCATTCGGACAGACTTCTGAAAGCTTTCGTAATCCCGTTCCATTGCGCGGAACACTCTGGTTTTTGCCTGAATGCCCTCTAACTTCGCATTCAGCTGACGGAGGGTCTGATCCAACTCGTCTCTGCGCTTTTCCCGATTTTCCTGACGAAGGGTATAGCCGGCAATGGTATTATTGGCAGCCGTTACATCCTCCTGTGCTTTTCGCAACGCTTTCTGGCATTGCTCGAGCCCCTGGGCTGCCTCCTGCTCTCTGGCAATACCTGCATCCAGATCTGCCTTCAACTGATCCATGCGCTGCGTATTCTCCGCAATGGCGGCTTCCAGGCCACGCAGGTCAGCCTCCCGACCTGCCAGATCCGCAGTCAGATTACTCTCCTTTGCCCGCAGTTCCAAAAACTGACGGGTAATACCCTGGGTGCTGGCAGTCATCGCCGCCAGCTCCTGCTGCAAGTCAGACAGCGCCTGACGCTTTTCTACTAGAGTCTTTTCGATCTCCGCAATTCGCAGATTTGCCTGCTCCATCTGACTTTCAATACCGCCGCTGCGGTCTTCATTACCCTGAAGTTCTTCCTCGATTCTGCGGATATTATCATCGTTGTTACGGATGTTCTCCTGAAGCACCGCCATCTGGCCATCCAACTGCTGATGGGTCCCCTCCAGCATACTGACCTTTACGCGAATATTCTCCAGTTCCTCATCCCGCTGCCGCAAAAGGGCATTCATTTCCTCAGACTGAGCATATAGATTGTCCAGATCGTCGTGTGCCTGCTGCAGCACAAAGGATGCAGAGGCATAGTCTTCCTCTGCCTTCTGGGCTGCTGCGGTCAGCTTATCCAGCGTGTCCAGCCAAACAGCCACTTCCACACCCTGCAGCTCGTCCTTCAGCTCCAGATACTTTTTTGCCTTCTCGGACTGTTCCTTCAAAGGTTCCAGCTGAAGCTCCAACTCAGATACCTTATCACCGATACGAAGCAGATTATCTTCCGTATGCGCCAGCTTCCGTTCCGTTTCTTCTTTGCGATGGCGGTACTTGGAAATACCTGCCGCCTCCTCAAATATCTCACGACGGTCCGCACTCTTCAGGGACAAGATCTCATCGATCCGTCCCTGTCCGATATTGGAATAACCCTCTCTGCCCAAACCGGTATCCATGAACATCTCATGGATATCCCGCAGGCGGGCAGACTGGCGGTTAATATAGTATTCACTGTCGCCGGACCGATAATACCGGCGGGTGATCATCACATCATCCGCGTCATAAGGAAGGGCGCGGTCTGTATTATCCAGTGTCAGGGTCGCCTCCGCAAATCCCACAGCGCCCCGCTTCTGAGTTCCGCCGAAAATAACATCCTCCATTTTCGCGCCGCGAAGGGTCTTGGTGCTTTGTTCACCCATGACCCAAAGGATGGCGTCGGAAATATTGGATTTACCGGAGCCGTTAGGACCCACAATGGCAGTGATATCGTCGCCGAAGCGGATCAGCGTCTTATCCGGGAAGGACTTAAAGCCCTGTACTTCCAAGCTTTTTAGATACACAACAATACCTCTCGTACAAATGTAAAATGAATCAGTTTATTATACCGGAAAATTTACCAAAAAGCAAGGGTTACAAACATATTTTGGCGATTTTATGTCTTGCTTTTTGTTGACAGGATTTCCAAGTCAGCATATAATGCAAATAAGGAAAGGAGGCGCTTTTATGAAGCTGGTACTTTTGACCGCCCTCGGCGTCGGCGGCGCTACCGTTATAGGCGCTGTTTTAGGCTTTATTTTTAAAAAAATATCCCACCGATTCAGCGATATTGTACTCTCCCTTGCCGCAGGCGTAATGCTATGCGCCGCGGTGATCGGACTGATCCTGCCCTCTCTGGAATATCCCGGCAGGCTTCCCCTGCTGACCACAGTCATGGGTGTCTTTTGCGGCGCTGTCTGTTTGAATCTTTTGGACAAGCTGGTCCCCCACCTGCATCGCATTGCAGGTGTCGACCAAGAGGCACATCCTCAGGATACCACGAAGCTTAACAAGATCCTGCTGTTTGTAATGGCCATTGCCATCCACAACCTGCCGGAAGGCATTGCTGCCGGCGTGGGTTTCGGAAGCGGTAATGACGCCCACGCAATTACCATTGCTGCCGGTATTGCCTTGCAGAACATCCCCGAAGGCATGGTGATCATTGCCCCTATGCTCGCTGCGGGGATGAAGCCCGGAAGGACGTTTCTGTGCGCGTTGGCTACCGGTGTCATTGAAGTTCTCGGTACTTTATTAGGCTATTTTGCGGTAAGTCTTTCCTCTGCGATCCTACCCTTTGCCCTTGCCTTTGCCGGCGGAACCATGCTGTATGTGATCAGCGACGAAATGATCCCTGAGACCCACGCCCACGGAGAAGAACGGGGCGCTACTTATGCCCTGCTTGTGGGATTCTGTCTGATGCTGGCTATGACTTATATTTTAGAATAAAATTGGCGGCACAGAGCGTTGCTCTGCGCCGCCATTATTTTATGTGTTTTGATTCAAATACCGGTTGGCAGCAGTTGCTGCAGCTGCGCCGTCAGCGCAGGCAGTTACCACCTGCCGAATGGTCTTGCTGCGGCAGTCGCCGGCAACAAACACACCGGGAGTCTGGGTCATACAGTCCTCGCCGGAGTTAAAATAGCCCCAGTCATTAAGCTGAGCAAACCCTGCAAAGGGTTCATTTTCCGGCTGCAGACCCACAGCAAGGAACGCGCCGTCCACAGGCAGATAAGACTCCTCACCTGTGGCATCGTTGTGCAGATGCAATCCGGTCAGTGCGCCATTTTCGCTTTCATAGGCAGACACAACTGTGCTGAACATGATCTCCACATTTTCCCGGGCGGAAAGCGCGTCCGCAAGGGTCTGTTCACCGGTAAAGAATGCCAGATTCTGCACCACAGTTACCTTATTGCACACATCGCTGAGGAGCAGTGCCTCCTGCAATGCAGAGTTGCCGCCACCGATCATCGCCACATTTTGTCCTTCATAGAAAGCGCCATCGCAAACAGCACAGAAGGAAATTCCCTTGCCGATCAGTTCACCCTCACCGGGCAAACCGAGAACGCGGTGCTTGACACCTAGCGCAAGGATCACGGTCTTCCCCTCAAAGGTGCTGCCCTCTTCTGTGGACACCAGGAAGGTATCCCCGTTCTTCTCAACGGAAATCACCTTTTCCAGCTCCACATCCGCCCCCAGATTCATCACCTGCTCCGTCAGCGCCTCGGCAAACTCCGCGCCGCTGATGACCTGCGTGCCGGGGATGTTCTCCACCTTGGGAGAAAAGGCGATCTGTCCGCCAAAGCTGTTCTTTTCAATAACGACGACCTGCTTACCTGCCCGCAGCGCATAGATCGCCGCGGTCATACCGGCAGGGCCGCCGCCCACAATGATCATATCGTACATTTTATTCCTCCGTGAGAAAGGGTCGGGCATACGCCCGACCCTATGTTGTTTTACAGGGACGCGAGATATTTCTTAATCTCAGGGACGCTGTAATAGTTCACATGGCTCTCGCCGTCGGTGACCACCAGAGTGGGCGCTCCCTTAACACCGTAGGCGCGGCACAGCTCAATATTCTCCTCTGCGATCAGCTTCTTGTAGGGAATGCCAGCCTTGGTCAGCAGGCTCTCAGCCACGCGGCAGTTGGGGCATGTCAGACGGGAGAACAGCAGCACTTCGCCGTTGGCGGAAACCTCTGCGGTCTCCTGGACAACGGGAGCTTCCTGGATCTGGCATACAGCCTCTTCCTGAACGGGAGCCGCCTTCTTCAAAGTGGAGCGCTCAATGTTGTACACCTTGCGGTCCTTGTACTCCTGCGTCTTGCCGTCATTCCAGTTCTGGACAGGACGGTAGTAGCCGGTGATACGGCTGTAAACCTCAGCCTTCTTGCCACACAGGGGGCAGGTATACTGCTCGCCGATCAGATAGCCATGCTCCGCGCAAACAGAGTATGTGGGAGACAGGGTGTAGTAAGGCAGCTTGTGGTTCTCAGCGATCTTCCGAACCAGTGCAGCGGCAGCCTGCCATGTGGGCAGCTTCTCGCCCAGGAAGGCGTGGAATACAGTACCGGAGGTGTAGCGGGTCTGCAGCTCGTCCTGAATCTCCAGAGCGGAGAAGATATCCTCGGTGTAGCCAACAGGCAGATGGGAGGAGTTTGTGTAGTAAGGAGTGCCGTTCTCGTTAGCGGTGATGATATCGGGATAGCGCTCCTTATCGTGCTTAGCAAAACGGTATGTGGTGGACTCAGCAGGAGTAGCTTCCAGGTTATACAGGTCGCCGTAGGCCTCCTGATAGTCAGACAGACGCTCACGCATATGATCCAGAACTTCTCTTGCAAACATCTGGGTCTTTTCGTTGGTCAGGTCAGCCTTCAGCCACTTAGCATTCAGACCCACCTCGTTCATACCGATCAGACCGATGGTGGAGAAGTGGTTGGAGAAGGTGCCCAAGTACCGCTTGGTGTAGGGATACAGGCCGTTCTCCATCAGCTGGGTGATAACATCGCGCTTGGTCTTCAGGCTGCGGGCAGCAATGTCCATCAGCTTATCAAGACGGGCGTAGAAATCAGCCTCGTTCTCTGCCAGATATGCGATCCGGGGCAGGTTGATGGTGACAACGCCGATAGAACCGGTAGACCCACCGGAGCCGAAGAAGCCGCCAGACTTCTTGCGCAGCTCACGCAGGTCCAGACGCAGACGGCAGCACATGGAACGAACATCAGAAGGCTCCATATCGGAGTTGATGTAGTTGGAGAAGTAAGGCGTGCCATACTTTGCGGTCATCTCAAACAGGAGCTTGTTATTCTCGGTCTCACTCCAGTCAAAGTCACGGGTGATGGAATAGGTAGGAATGGGATACTGGAAGCCACGGCCATTGGCGTCACCCTCGATCATGATCTCGATGAACGCCTTGTTGACCATATCCATTTCCTTCTTGCAGTCGCCGTAGGTAAAGTCCATCTCCTTGCCACCGACGATAGCGGGCAGATCCTTCAGGTCAGGCGGGCAGACCCAGTCCAGCGTAATGTTGGAGAAGGGGGCCTGTGTACCCCAACGGGAGGGGGTGTTTACGCCGTAAATAAAGGACTGGATGCACTGCTTGACTTCCTTCTGGTTCAGGTTGTCCACCTTGACGAAGGGAGCCAGGTATGTGTCGAAGGAGGAGAACGCCTGAGCGCCTGCCCATTCGTTCTGCATAATGCCCAGGAAGTTGACCATCTGGTTACACAGAGTGGACAAATGGCTTGCGGGGGCAGAAGTGATCTTACCGGGAACGCCGCCCAGGCCCTCCTGGATCAGCTGCTTCAAGCTCCAGCCGGCGCAGTAGCCGGTGAGCATGGACAAGTCGTGCAGGTGCAGCGCAGCGCTGCGGTGCGCCTCTGCGATCTCCTCATCGTAGATCTCAGAGAGCCAGTAGTTAGCGGTGATGGCGCCGGAGTTGGAGAGGATCAGACCGCCCACAGAATATGTAACGGTGGAGTTCTCCTTAACGCGCCAGTCGTTGATCTGCAGGTAGTTATCCACCAGATCCTTATAGTTCAGCAGAGCGGAATTGACATTGCGGATCTTCTCCCGCTGCTTACGGTACAGGATATATGCCTTTGCCACATCAGCATAGCCGGCATCGGACAGAACCTGCTCTACGCTGTCCTGAATCTCTTCCACGGAGATCTTATCATCTTTAATCTTGCTCTCAAAGTCAGATGTAACCTGCAGAGCCAACAGGTTGATAACACTTGGATGGTACTTCTTCTCTACGGCGTCGAACGCCTTGACCATTGCGGCACTGATCTTGGAAATTTCAAATTCAACAGTGCTGCCATCGCGTTTTTGCACTTGATACATAATCATATCCCCCTAGATATATAAAAATACAGGCAATGCCCAAATTTGCGACAGTGCCTGTATTATAACTGCAAAAAACTACTTTGTCAATATGTTGTGATGAAAATTATTTCAAAATCACAATATATTGTGTTTTTAATCTATACCTCGAATGCTCACATTTTCCACATAAGGTTGCAATTCCTGGCAAAATGCCGTTAAAACTTCCCGTTCAGGGGCGCACAGACCGGGGCACAAAACCCCCTCGGAATCCCTGTAAGGCTGGATAAACAGCCGTTTTGGCTTTGTTCCGGAGGACAGGGATTGCAGCCATTGGCCCATTTCCTTCATGTCCTGCAGGCTATGCAGCTGCTCTGCCACTGTGGTCCGAAATTCATAGTCCACAGCATCGGACATCAAAAACCGGGTACTCTCTTCGATCCGGCTCAGATCCATTTTAGGCACACCGGCCGTTTCTCCGTAACGTCGAGGGCAGTTCTTGATATCCATAGCTACATAGTCAAGTACATCGGCTGTCACCAACGCTTTCAAAAGAGCCGGGTTACTTCCGTTGGTATCCAGCTTGACCAGATACCCCATATCCTTGATTCTCTGTGCCAGCCCAATCAATTCCTGCTGCAGTGTGGGTTCGCCGCCGCTGATACATACTGCGTCTAAAAGTCCCTGACGTTTCTTGAGAAACTCCAAAAGTTCCTCCTCTGTGATCCACGGCTCTGCCTTACCGTCAAGCAGGTCTTTATTGTGACAAAAAGGACAGCGGAAATTGCAGCCGCCCAAAAAAACGGTGCAGGCAACCTTTCCCGGATAGTCCAAAAGTGTCATTTTTTGCAATCCAACAATATTCATACTTTTATTCCTTTATATGAAATATTTCCGTTATTCTGTCGCAAACAGGCGTACCTGTCTGCAGGTTATTTTATTAAGGGAAGGTCATCCCGTCAACTGTCAATATTTGCCTACAAAAGCAGCTCTATGAAAAATACTGTCAATCCGCTTGCCGCTGCAACTTCCAGCAAGCTTCTGTCTTTTAATGCCAGTAACACCGCTACCGCCAAAGCTATGCCTCCGCTGATTATGTGCTCCCCTGCCCCAAGAATGGCAGGAAACGTCATAGCTGTCAGACAGGCTACTGGAATGTAGTATAAAAAGGATCTCAGAAAGCGGCTTTTGATAGGTTTCTTAAACAGCACCAAAGGCAGCACCCGGATCAAATATGTGGTAACCGCCATTACAAGAATATAAACGTACACGCTCATGCTGCGTCCTCCTCTTCCCTCACGGGAAACAGAAGTGCGCATACAGCCGCGGCGACCACCGCGCAGATCACGATGGCAAGACCGGGAGACACCGTTTTCAGCACAGGCAACCACGCCAGCAGGCAGCTGATCACCAAAGCCAATAGCATACACACAAGCAGCGGCTTTTCCCTCCTGGCTTGGGGCACAACAATAGCAACAAACATACCGTAGAGCATAACGCCTAATGCAGTACATACCGATCCAGGCAGGACTGAGCCGGCAACCGCGCCCATGGCGGTGCCACCAACCCAGCCGAACGCAGCTGACACGCCGGCGCCTACAAAAAAGGTTGCCGTAAGTTTATCTTTTCCTGCCATTCCCAAGGCAAACACTTCATCCGTATTGAAAAAGCCCGCCAGCAGACGCTTGCCTGTCCCCACTTCCGGTCCGAACCGCTGTCCCAGAGCCAGGCTCATAAGGGCGTACCGGCTGTTGATCACCAGCTGGGTCAGGATCATTTCCAGGAGAGTGGCTCCGGTAACGATCACTGTCAGTCCGGCGAACTGGCCGGCGCTGGTCAGGTTGGTTGCGGAGATCAAAATTGCCTGCCATACACTAAGCCCCTGACTCACAGCCATAGCGCCAAAGCCAAAGCTTACGGAGAAATAGCCTATGCAGATGGGCATGCCCCTGCGCATACCAATGGTGAAATGATTTATTTTCACTATTCCATCTCTTTTCTTTCCTACAAGTCCTCTGCAAGGATCTTCCTCTTTTTCCAGCTCCCCGACAGAAAGTACAGCATGCCGGGAACGGCGCAGCCATAGGCTGCCAATCCGTAGCCCAGTACAAACCCGTAGAATCCCCAATTCAAAAGGATACCAAACAGCCAGCTCAAGCCGATCCGAAGAACCACACCGTCCAAAAGCGCCAGCACCATACTCAGCTTAGCATTACCGATGCCCTGTATAAAGGCGCTGCTGCCACGCATTACCGCCAGAGCCGGGAACATCCACAGGATCGCCTTTATAAATGTTCCGGACATCGCATGGACCAAAGGATCGTCAGAAAAAGCCATAAACAGGTACTTGCCGAACGCCACATACGCGATCATAAACACCACAGTAAGTATACCGGAGAATACCCATGCCCAGCGTACCACATGGACCGCCCGTTTTTGCTCCCCTGCCGCAATATTCTGGCTGATCATGGGCATAGCCGCATACTGGATCCCCTGGGATATTTTATTGACAATATCGTCGATCCGCACGCCAACACCAAAAGTAGCCGACGCCACCACGCCCACCTGATTAATGAGCGAGTTGACAAACAGCATAGAAAGATTGATACAACCGGACTGGATCGCCATAGGCGTGCCCAGCGCGCCGATCATTTTTGTATAGTGTCTGTCAACAACAAAGCTTTCCTTCTTAAAATCGAATCCGAACGCAGCTTTATACTTATATAAATAGTAAATGGAGAACAGGAATGAAACCGCCTGTCCGATGATGGTCGCCCAGGCAGCGCCCGCCACTTCCCAGCGAAATACACCGGTAAACAAAATATCCAACACCAGGTTTACCGCAGAGGCGATGCCGATAAATAAAAACGGCCGTTTGGAATCTCCCATGCCTCGCAGAACTGCGGATACCATATTATAGCCTGCAGTAAAGAACAAGCCTGCGCCGCATATCAGCAGATAATCCATGGCAAAGTCACGGGATTCCGCGGGCATGTGCATAAGCTCCATGATCAGGGGACTGCCCGCCACAAAAACGACGGAGAGAAAAACAGACAGGATCGTAATCAAACTGAACAGCGTGCCAATGATCCGATTCATTTCCCTGCGTTTGCCCGCTCCCAACGCCTGGGAAATCAAAACCTGTCCGGCATTGGAAAAGCCAAGGCAGACCATGGTGGCAAAATTGAGGATCTGACTGCTCTGGGACACGGCAGACAGACCGGCAGTACCTACATATTCCCCAACGATGATCATATCGATGGTACTGTATAGCACCTGCAGCGCATTGGATGCCATGAACGGCAATGTAAACAGGAGCAGCTGCTTTGCCACACTGCCCCGGGTAAAATCCTTGGATAAACGGTTTGTTGCCTGCGCCAAAATGATCCTTCTTTCCTCATCGCATTACCGGGATATTTTATCAATTACCGTAAAAAATGTCAATCCAAACAGGGACTTACCGCAAAAAGGGCAACCCCTCGGGTTGCCCAACATATTTAATATAACATAAGGAAAGTCAATTTGTCAACACAAATTGTATATAATATATGTAAATCTACATTTTGCATAAGCAGTTTTTGTGCTATTTATACAATTTGCCATATTGCTTTTTCCTAAAAAGTATGTTATTTTATAGTCACAAGAGGTGATACCAATGTACAGGTAAACTTCCAAAAGCGCAAGACTGATCACATAAATTAAATGCCTCCTAAAACAAGAAAAAGTCTCCTGGAAAGAAGATAATCAAAAACAAGATCCTAAAAAAGTAAATCGCAAATCAGGAAGAGGAAAAATCGAAAAATTGTAAAATTTGGAATTTGGTAAAAATGATGTGATGAGTCAACATGCGCAAAACCACATATAGCCTTCCTCACAAGGGAAATGTTCCGACACAAAGCTTGTCTCGCTTGGAGACGGATGAAGAAGATGATGATCGTGGAACGGAATGGATTTCGACAAAAAACGAAGGGTATGTGGAATCTGCAGAAAGAGAGGTTAACCAATGATGTTAGATACTAAGAGTGAACAGAAATGACCCTTGACTGTTAAGGTTGCAACTGCAGTCAAGGGTCATTTCTTTTTGCCCGAAAGGGCTTTTTTTATTGCTCATTTTATCTGACTGTGTTATACTTAACCCATCTTTTCACAGGAGGACACTGTTTATGATACGCGCAGAAGGAAGGCCCGCCGATCTTACCGGTCGGTTGGAAAAGGAACTTCGGGTATACGATTTTCTGGACAACCTGAACATCCCTTATCAGCGGGTAGATCATGCGCCTGCCATGACTATGGAGGCGTGCCTTGCCGTAGACGAGGCTTTGGGCGCATCCATGTGCAAAAACCTCCTGCTTTGTAATCGACAGAATACCGCTTTTTATTTGCTTTTAATGCCCGGAGATAAGCCATTTAAAACCAAGGATCTGTCAAAACAGATCGGTTCTTCCCGGCTCTCCTTTGCTGACGGAGCATATATGGAACAGTTTCTGGACATCACCCCCGGCTCATTGAGTGTTCTGGGACTGATGAACGATAAGCTGGATCGGGTACAACTACTTATTGACGGGGATGTGCTCAAGGACGAATACATCGGCTGCCACCCCTGCATCAACACCTCCAGCCTGCGTATTCGCACAGAAGACCTTATGCAAAAGATCATTCCCGCTATGGGACATACTCCCATATTGGTTACTCTGGAATAAAAGAGCCCTCCGGACGGAGGGCTCTTTTATTCTATGTCAATGTGATAAATCAGCCGAACCGGAATCACTGTGCCATCGGTGAATACAACCGTCTGCTCATAGGTGTCCAGCTTCTTCACCTGTCCTGTATAGCTGACATAGGCGCCGCCGGATTTTCTGTCATCATCCCGAAACCATGTGACAGTAATCCTCGGATTATCTTCAAGCATCTGGGTTATCCTCTGCAGCTTTTCATTCAGCAACAGTTTTTCCCCTTCGTCCAGATCTGTCTGAAAATCTGTCAGCCGGGCGGTTTCGAGAATCACATCATCATACCCGGTGAGGGCAGCAAATGGTGAAAACTGAGCAGCCCTATCCCCTATGGACATCCTTACCCGATGATCGGATACATGATGGGGCAGGTCTATGATATCGTCATATTTGTGTGTCGCTTTCATGGAACTCCCCCTTTATGCCTTATGTCCACCGATCTGGCGGTTTCGGTCCTTCGCGGTTGCTCCCTCTTCCAGATTCATCCCCTTAAGGATGGCGTTCTTTCCGTACTTCTTCTTGATATGGATAACCGCCTTCTGCCGCCTTTTCTCCCGGTCCAGCGCGGCCTCCTCTGCCTCCTGCTGCGCCTGCTCATCTACAAACAGGTTCAGCTGAGTCTCCTCCGTCCGCCCGGGAAGACTCCTTTCCGGCACAATATGATTGGCAGTCAAATTGATCCGACGGACAAGGAGCGTCGGATCTATGATCCTGTCAAAGAGCTCCATAACCGCTTCCGTAATTCGGATAGTAGATGACAGATATCTGCCCAAATTGGCTGTTCCGTGGGCATGCTTAGGGACTTTTCGCCCATAATGGTCCGTTGTGACCGCTCCCTGATAAGTCCTATCCCCTGCCAGATTTTCAATATCATACCCAACAGTAAGGACGATTTGGTCTGTAACCAAACCCTTATCCACCAGATCCAGCACCAGCAGGTCCGTCATTTCCCGGACGATCAGCTTTGCCTTATCCGCTGTATAAGGACAGTGCAGCACCTGTCCGGAGCTTATGCAGTTGGTGCTGGGTCTATATGCTTTAATATCGGCAATAGTGCAGTTTTCCCATCCCCAGGCATGATCAATGAGCAGCTCCGCATTGACGCCAAACAGCTTATAAAGAAGATCCTCGTTATAAAATTCGTTAGTTTTTCCGATAGAACAGCGAGCCACATCCCCCATGGTGTACATACCGTTTTTCTCCAGCTTCCTGGCATATCCTCTGCCCACACGCCAAAAGTCGGTGATGGGTCGGTGATCCCACAAAAGCTCACGATAAGATTTTTCGTTCAGTTCCGCGATCCGGTTGCCATCTGCATCCGCCTGGACATGCTTTGCCACAATATCCATGGCGATCTTACAAAGATACAGATTTGTACCGATTCCTGCCGCCGCTGTAATGCCGGTGGTTTTCAGTACATCCTGCAAGATCTTGCCCACAAACTCCCGGGGAGTACACTTACTGCTTTTCAGATAAGGGGTTATATCCATAAACACCTCATCCACCGAGTAGACATGGATATCCTCGGGAGCCACATATTGCAGGTAAATCTCATAGATCCGGGAACTGGTCTCCATGTATAACGCCATTCGGGGCGGCGCAATGATATAATCCACAGCAAGGGACGGATTTTTCTCCAGCTCGGTTGCGTCCCAGGATGCGCCGGCCAGCTGCCGTCCGGGTGCTTTTTCTTTACGCATGGCATTGACCTGCTTTACCCGCTCCACAGCCTCAAAAAGTCTTGCTCTGCCGGAGATCCCATAGGCTTTCAGCGAGGGCGACACCGCAAGACAGATGGTCTTTTCCGTTCTGGCGGCATCTGCCACTACAAGATTAGTAGTCATGGGGTCTAATTCTCTTGCAATACACTCCACAGAGGCATAAAAGGATTTCAGATCAATCGCCGCATATATCCGGTCTTTCACTTTTCCGCCTCCTTAAGCCTTGTGTTTTTATTATAGAACACTCGTTCGGTAAAGTCAATATTTTTCCATTCCCTCTTGTCAGCAATATTGGTATGTGATAAAATATCACAAAAAACGGAGGCGATCATTATGGATCATGGAGTTTACGCGGCAGAACTGTTTTTGAAGGGTTATAACTGCGCCCAGGCGGTAGCAGTCGCCTACTGCGATATTACCGGCCTCACACCGGAGTTTTCCGCAAAAATGGCATCATCCTTTGGCGGTGGCATGGGCCGTATGCGGGAGGTTTGCGGTGCTGTCAGCGGTATGCTGATGGTAGCAGGCCTTCTGTACGGATATGACGGACCGGATGACGGAAATGTAAAAATGGCCCACTATACCCTGGTACAGGAGCTTGCCGGGAAATTCCGGGAACAAGTCGGCAGCATTGTCTGTAGGGACATCCTGAAGAACCCTCCCTCCGACCCAAAGCCCACGCCCCGGACGGAAGAATTTTACAAGCAACGTCCCTGCGCCCGCATGGTGGTTTTTGCATGCCAAATTCTGGACGAGTACATACAGACACACCCTGTTTCTGTCTGAGAGTAATTTTGCCATGTGGGATATTTTATCGCAAGCCTTTGGCTTTGTCGCTATCATCATACTCGGCTATGCACTGAAAAAATTGGCTTCTTTAAAGAAGAGGATTTTACTGTCCTCTCCAAAATCACCATCCGCATCACCCTTCCGGGAGCGATCATTACCAGCTTTTCAGAGCAAAGCTTTGATCCCGCCCTTCTATCCCTTGTCCTTCTGGGTTTGGGAGGCGGAATTATCTATATTATCGTTGCCTTCCTGATAAATCTAAAAAACGACAAGGAAAAGAAGGCTTTCGATGTGCTGAATCTTCCCGGCTACAATATCGGTTGCTTTACTCTACCCTTTGCCCGGGGTTTTCTGGGGCCTGTGGGCGTGATCGCCACCAGTATTTTCGACACCGGTAACGCCATCGTCTGTCTGGGCGGCTCATTCGGCATTGCCTCCGGCGTTAAGAGTGGCTCCAGATTCTCTGTTAAGCGACTGGGAAAGGCGCTACTGACCTCTGTTCCTTTTCTTTGCTACATACTGATGGTCATACTGAATTTCGCAAACATTCGTCTGCCCTCACCTGTTCTCTCCTGCGCCCGCACCATCGGAAACGCCAACGCCTTTGTTGCCATGCTAACCATCGGCGTGGGTTTTAAGCTTAGCGGTGATAAAAGTCAGATTGGGTATATTGTTAAGATGCTTTGCATCCGGTATGGCATTGCGACCATATTGGCCGCCTCGGCATACTTCCTGCTTCCGTTCCCACTGGAGATTCGGCAGGCATTGGTGATCCTGTTCTTCAGTCCTATCGGTGCAGCCGTTCCGCCCTTTACCCGGGAAATAGACGGAGATGTGGGACTTTCCAGCGCCCTCAACTCTATCTGCATTGTTTGCAGCATCGTGATCATCGTCACCCTGCTTGCAGTCATGCTTTAATAGTCAGTAGAATCCAATATGATACACATTTGATAACGATCTTCATATTCATTCCTTTCTATCTACCTGCTCCTGCGACGATGCTCATCATCCCAAGGATCTGGATTCTGCCAAAGCAATCTTTGAGAGAGCTGTTGCGCTTCTTGGATTGGAAGAAAGTGACAAATTTGTTATATAAAAAATGCAGACACATAAGTGTCTGCATTTTTATTACAAGCATTTTTCCCATTCTTCAAAACCGAAACAAAGGTTTTCTGCCTTATGACTGTCGCTGGACAGAATAAAGCTGCCACCCTTTTTCCGGATATATTCCCGGATCGGCTCTGCCGGGTAAGGCTGAGTTCTGTAACCTCTGGAAATTGCTCCGGTATTGATCTCGAAAGGAACACCCTTTGTCAGCAATCTGTCAACCGCCTTTTGCCATGCTGCAACATACCGGGGATGGCTCTCATCAAAGAATCTGCCGCCCTCGTTGAATTTGGTCAGCAAATCGAAGTGTCCTACAACATCGATTTTTTCCACATCCGCCAGTTGAGAAAGGGCATCAAAATACGCCTCTGCAAGGGCATAATAATCTCCGCCAAAATACCGGCCAACACCGCTGGCAAGAACATCCGCTGTATGGTCAACACAAACATAGGTGTCTTCCGCTTTCACCCGGTGGACAGAGCCGATCACATAGTCATAACCCTCTGCCGGCTCATCTGCATACAAATCCTGCTCGATGCCGCACAGCACCTGGATCTTATCCTTATACTTATCTTTCAGCGCATTAATTGTTTTCTTGTAATCGGGAATATTCTCTCTTGCGACGCAAAAGTCAGCATCCTCCAAAGCATAGCTATGGTCGGAAAAACCAATGCACTCCATGCCCTTGTCAATGGCTGCCAAGACCATTTCTTCCGGGGTGTTTTTGCCGTCGCTGAAAGTTGTATGTACATGAAGATCTTTTAAGATCATTTTGTCATCTTCTCCTGCTTGACTTTGTGGTCGATCACATGACGGGAGGCCAGTTCCTTATGGATATCCTCCAGGCTGATGCCGGCTTCGATCATCAGCACCATCACATGATAGGCAAGGTCTGCGATCTCATAAACTGTTTCGTTCTTGTCATGGGCATGGGCGGCAATGATAACTTCGGTAGACTCCTCGCCTACCTTCTTCAGGATCTTATCCAGACCCTTTTCAAACAGGTAGGTAGTGTAAGAACCTTCCTTTTTGTCAAGCTTTCTGCCTTCGATCAGCTTCATAAGGCCTTCGTAGGAGAACTCGTGGCGTTCATCACTTTGGAACACAGGATTTTCAAAGCAGGACTCTGTGCCCAAGTGGCAGGCAGGTCCATCCGGCTCTACCATAACCACCAGCGCATCCTTATCACAGTCCGCGGTAATGGATACGATATGCTGGTAATTTCCACTGGTCTCCCCTTTCAGCCACAGCTCATTCCGGGAGCGACTCCAGAAGCAGGTCAGCTCCTTCTCCATAGAGATCTGCAAGCTCTCCTTGTTCATATATGCCAGGGTCAGAACCCGTTTGGACACTGCATCTACAACAATTGCGGGAATCAGACCCTTTTCGTCAAATTTCAGTTCGTCAATATTGAGCATTTTTATTCTCCTTACAGTCTGGTGGGAATGTTGGCTTCTGCCATTTTGGCTTTCAGATCACCGATGGCAACCTCGCCGAAGTGGAAGATAGAGGCGGCAAGGCCTGCATCCACCTTAGGTAATTTTTGAAACAGGGTGATAAAGTCGTCGATCTTGCCGGCGCCGCCGGAGGCGATCACCGGGACGGACACTGCGTTGCAGACTGCTTCCAGCATTTCCAAGTCAAAGCCCTGCTTTACGCCGTCGGTATCGATAGAATTGACCACGATCTCGCCGGCGCCGTTATCTACGCACCGACGGATCCATTCTATGGCCTCCATACCGGTGTTCTCTCTGCCGCCCTTGGCAAAGACCCGGAACACCCCGTCCACCCGCTTAATATCCGCAGAAAGCACCACGCACTGATCACCGTATAGCTTCGCCGCCTGGTAGACAAGGTCGGGATTTCGGATAGCGCCGGAATTGACACTGACCTTATCCGCGCCGCATTTTAAGACCCGGTCAAAATCCTCCACCGTATTGATACCGCCGCCTACTGTCAGCGGAATAAACACCCGCTTTGCAGTCTCGCAGAGGATATCTGTAAACAGCTTCCGTCCGTCAGAGGAAGCCGTGATATCGTAGAAAACAAGCTCGTCAGCGCCGTTAGCGCTGTAAAATTCTGCAAGGGCAACCGGAGAGGACACATCCCGCAGTCCTTCAAAATTGGTGCCCTTGACCACTCTGCCATCTCGCACATCCAGGCAGGGTATGATTCGTTTGGTTATCATTTCGCCACCTCGATCGCATGCTTCAAATCAATAACACCGGTATAATACGCTTTGCCCACGATGGCGCCGTGGATGTCCATAGCCGCAAGGCGCTGTACGTCCTCCATAGAGGATACACCGCCGGAGGCGATGATCTGCATGTCAAATTTTTCAGACAACTCCCGGTACAGGTCGTGGTTTGCCCCCTGCATGGCGCCGTCCTTGGAAATGTCGGTGCAGATCATGGTCTTAACGCCCAAAGCCTGCATTTTGGCAGTAAAGTCCATGGCCTTTTCCTGGGACTTCTCTGTCCAGCCTTTAATCGCCAAAAAGCCGTCCTTAATATCAATGCCCACTGCAATTTTATCGCCGTACCGCTTGACCGCTTCTTCCACAAATCCCGGCTCGGTAACTGCGGCAGTGCCCAGGATCACCCGGTCAATGCCTGCGGATAGATATTTCTCTATGGTATCCATACTCCGGATGCCGCCGCCGATCTCACAGAACAGACCGGTGTTTTTTTTAATGGCGCAAACGGTTTCAAAATTAGGGGTTGTTCCGCTTTTCGCGCCCTCAAGGTCAACCAAATGAATATAGGTCGCTCCGCAATTTACAAAATCCCGGGCAACGGATACGGGATCTTCACTGTAAACCGTCATTTGGGCATAATCGCCCTTATAAAGGCGGACTGCCTTTGCTTCATATAAATCGATTGCAGGATAAATGTACACAACTCTTCTCCTTACAGTTCGGTAAATGCCTTTAAGATCGCCAGACCCACATTGCCGCTTTTTTCCGGATGGAACTGGCAGCCATACACGTTGTCTCTGGCAACAGCTGCGGTAAGCTCCGGGCCATACTCGGCTGTGGCGATCACATAATCATCGCACCGAGCTGCATAAAAGGAATGGACAAAATAGACGCAGTCCCCTTCCCGGATATTGGAAAAGAGAGGGCTTTCCTTCTGAAAATGCAGAGCGTTCCATCCAATATGAGGAATCTTATAATCCGCCGGGGCAACCTCAGCGATAGGCCGCACAACGCCAGGAATCAGACCAAGGCCTTCATGCTCACCATATTCATAGCTTTTGTCAAACAGCAGCTGCATGCCCAGGCAAATGCCCATCAGAGGCTTTCCGGCAGCAGCCTGCTCCTTTAACACTGCCTCCAGACCGGATGCCCGCAGTTTCTTGGCGGCATCCTCAAATGCGCCTACGCCGGGCAGGATGATCTTGTCCGCTGCCCGAAGGACTTCCGGGTCAGCAGTCACCGTTACCTCCGCCCCGATGGCCGCAAAAGAGCTTTTCAAGGAAAACAGGTTTCCCACGCCGTAATCTACGATGGCAATCATTACAAAACTCCCTTTGTTGACGGGATCTCTTCTGCTGCAGCAGGGTCGATCGCTACTGCCTCCCGAAGGCTGCGGGCAACAGACTTAAATGTCCCTTCAATAATGTGGTGGGAATTGGTGCCTGCCAGCTGACAGATGTGCAGGGTGCACTCTGCGTTGCGGATAAAACCCAACCAAAACTCCTCCACCAACTCCGTGTCAAATGTGCCAACCTTTTCCGTGGGGATATCCAGATCATAGCCAAGATAGCCTCTGCCGGACAGGTCCACCGCAGAGAGGATCAGAGATTCATCCATAGGAAGGATCTTATCGCCGTAACGGCAGATACCTTTCTTGTCTCCCAACGCATTCTTAAAAGCCTGTCCCAAGGCGATACCGATGTCCTCCACTGTGTGGTGATCGTCCACCTGGGTATCGCCCTTGCAGGTGAGGGTCAGATCAAAACGTCCGTGCTTGGCAAACAAGGTCAACATGTGATCTAAAAATCCGCAGCCGCTGTCAATGGTACTCTTTCCTGTGCCGTCCAGATTCAGGCACAGCTTAATATCGGTTTCCGCAGTTGCGCGGCAAATTTCTGCTAATCTCATGGATTTTCCTCCAATATCTCTTTTATCCCGGTCATTAATCCCTGCATCTGTTCCATAGAGCCAATGGTGATCCGGTTATAATCTGTCAGACGGTCGCTGTCAAAGTGGCGGACAAGAATGCCCTTTTCTTTTAGCCGCAGATACAGCGTCTTTCCTGCCACGGAAGGATGCTTGGCAAACACAAAGTTTGCCTCGGAGTCAATGACCGCAAAGCCAAGTTTACGTAGTTGGCTTGTTGTCCAGTCCCGGTTATCCATAATTGTCTTGCAATTATCCGCGAAATACTGGGCATCTTCCAACGCACCGATGCCCGCCGCCATAGTCATGCGGTTGATATTATAGGGGTTGGTAGAATATTTGACCGTATTCAGATCCTGGATCAACGCCTTGCAGCCGATACCAAAGCCAAGCCGTGCCCCTGCCATAGACCGGGACTTGGAGAAGGTCTGAGTTACCAGCAGATTATCGTACTTATGAATCAGCTTCACAGCGCTTTCCGCGCCAAAATCCACATAAGCCTCGTCAATGACCACCACATTATTGGGATTGCCTTTCACGATCTGCTCTACCTGATCAAGGGACAACGCAATACCGGTAGGAGCATTGGGGTTAGCAATGAAGATGGTCTTGTTAATACCAATGTAATCCTCTACACAGATAGTAAAATCCTCTTTTAAAGGAATCTGAGTATAAGGCACGCCGTTAAACTTGGCAAACACCGGATAAAATCCGTAGGTGATATCCGGAAATGCTGCAGGATGATCCTTATCGCAGAAAGCCATAAAGGCAAAATTAAGGATATCATCCGAGCCATTTGTGAAAAGGATCTCATCGGGTTCTATGCCAAACACTTCTGCCGCCTTCTGGGCAAGCGCCTTGCACTCCGGATCAGAGTACAGCTGTAGCTCCTTGATCGCAGCCTGTGCCATCGCCTGCGCTTTCGGCGAGGGTGGAAAAGGCGACTCATTTGTATTTAACTTGTTATAGCGCATGTCCTTAGGCTGCTCACCGGGGGTATAGGGCGTCAGCGCGCTGTATTTTGTGCTGAAAAATCGGCTCACTTTGTTTCTTCCTCCGTCCGGATCACTGCGCTTTTGGCATGGGCTGTCAGGCCCTCTGCCCGGGCAAAATATGCCACATCTGCTGCCACTTCCTTCAGTGCATCCCGGGTATAGTAAGTAAACTGGGTCTTTTTGATAAAATCGTCCACAGA
>JAZNZT010000085.1:0-3727 GCA_045595075.1 Faecousia sp. | reverse complement strand
TGGAAAGAGCACATTATGTCAACTGATTCCCCGATTCTATGATGTATCCTCCGGCACCATCACCATTGGCGGCCTGGATATCCGGGATGTGACTCAGCATTCGCTGCATCAGAATATCGGCATCGTCCAGCAGGATGTGTTCCTCTTTGCCGATACGATCTTTGAAAATATCCGCTATGGCCGCCCCGATGCCACCATGGAAGAGGTGATTGAAGCTGCCAGGAAGGCGGAGATCTATGAGGATATCCTGGCTATGCCCAATGGCTTCGATACCTATGTGGGCGAACGCGGTACGCTTCTTTCCGGCGGTCAGAAGCAGCGCGTAGCCATTGCCCGGATCTTCCTGAAAAATCCGCCCATCCTGATTCTGGATGAAGCCACTTCTGCGCTGGACTCCGTCACGGAAGCCAAGATCCAGCGGGCTTTTGATACCCTTGCCAAGGGCCGTACCACCCTGATCATTGCCCACCGCCTCAGCACCATCCGGGCTGCCCACCGCATTATCTCCATTGCCGACGGTGTGATCACTGAGTGCGGTACCCATGATGAGCTGCTACAAAAGGGCGGTATTTATGCCGACCTTTACAAGACCCAGAATGCCCTGGCCCTGGAGCGGATGCAATAAACCATTGCAAAAGGGAAAAAACTATGCTAATATGACATTACCAAATGATAAGAGGAGGTAAGTGTTATGTATGATGTTTCTTCTATGGAAGGTTTCGCGGAAATGATCGGTGTCAGTTCCATTCTGTCCATGATTAGCGCGATTCCCGGTATGCTGGTCAGCCTGGCGGTGTATATCGCCACCGCAATCGCACTGTATACCATCGCCAAGCGCCGCGGCATCAGTAAGCCCTGGCTTGCCTGGATTCCTGTGCTGAATGTTTGGACCCTGGGCGCCATTGCAGACCATTACCGTCTGGCCTGCGGGACCAAGAAAAGCCGCCGGAAAGTGCTGCTGGGCACCAACATCGCCATGGCTGTATTGGCGTTTTTGGTTGTTGTGCTGTGCATTGCTATGCTGGTCAGTATTTTTGCTAATGCGGACCTTGTGACCGGAGATATCTCCGAGGAAGCCGCCATCGAGGTAGGCCTTATTGCCATCGGTATGCTGCTGATCTGCCTGCCCACGATGGTAGTGGCAGTTATCCATGCCGTGTTCTACTACATCGCCCTGTACGAGGTCTTTAAGTCCTGCGATCCCGGCAATGCGGTGCTGTATCTGGTGCTGTCCATCTTTATCAGCATCTGCCAGCCCATTTTCCTGGTGATTTGCCGCAATAAAGATGGCGGTATGCCCAAGCCTCAGCCCCAGATTGTAGCGGATGCCATCCCCCAGTCCTCTGAAAACCCCTGGGAACCCAAAGCTGCTCCCCAGGAGCCCTGGGAAAAGACTGAAGAATAAGCAAACAAGCTCCGGCCAAGGGCGTGTTGAATCATGCACATAGTGATACATTCATTTTGTGAAACAGAGGTGGGCTTTATGAAAAAATGCATCTCATGGATTCTAATACTCGTCTGTGTGCTGGGATTGGTTGGCTGTGATCAGGCTAATCCAAGTAATATGGAGCCTGACTTTACGGAAAAACCCGTTGTTATTGGAAATTCACACTCGGATGTTTCGGGCGTTTTTATACAGATTGGCGGCATATATACCTACCCGGACAAAACGACCCTGGTGGTTTCCTGGAATAATGAAACGGATCACACCGTTACATACGGGGAAGCATATCGGATAGAGCGGCTTGAAAATGGCGAATGGGTCGATTGCTCGTTAAAAGACAACGTATTCGATGCAATCGCATACCAGCTGCAGGCAAACCAATCGGATAACAAAAGCTATACGCTCTCAGATGCGTATGATATCAGTGCATCCGGAACATACCGTATCCTTTGTGCTTGCCGTGTTGATATGGGGGACGGAACAGAAACAGGCTGTTCCCTGTGGGCAGAATTTATCATTGCGTGATCAAGTTTTCGTTTCTTAAACAGCAAAATCGGCACCCATTACGGGTAATGTCACTTAGTTAAGAAGAAAGTCCTCTGTATCACAGAAATGTGATACAGGGGGCTTTTTTCTTGCGTTTTTCAGAAAAAGTACTTGACAAATAAGTAAAAATCGGGCAAGCCGCCTTGAAAGCATTTTTAAGGAGGGCTACCGATGAAAAACTACCCGAAATATATTAAAAACACATTATTCTCCGTAATCCATGATATGGCGAAACACCCGGAGGATTTCTGCTGCTGTCCGGAGAAGAATTTTACCCGCAAACGGAAACTGCCCTTTGAGAAGGTGCTAACTCTCCTTGTAAAAATGGGCGGTCACTCTTTGCGGGATGAAATGCTGGATTGCCTTGATTTTGAGGATGTTCCTGCATCCGTATCTGCTCTTATTCAGCAGAGGCGTAAAATCTTACCGAAGACTTTGGAATATCTGTTTAGGGAATTTACGGACAGATGTCAGAAACCAAAATTGTACAAAGGATACCGTTTGTTGGCGGTGGATGGTTCAGATCTGCAATTTACCGCAAATCCGAATGATCCTTTATCCTACTTTCCAGGTGTCAATGGTCAGAAGCCATACAGTTTCCTGCACTTGAACGCATTGTATGATCTCAATTCCGGACTGTATTTGGATGCAGTTGTTCAAAAAAGAAGAGCAACACATGAAAATGTTGCTCTTGTAGACATGATAAATCGTTCCAATATAAAAGATTCTGCCATTGTTATTGCTGACCGAAACTATGAATCCTACAACACGCTGGAACATATTCGCAAGAAAGGCTTGCACTATTTGATTCGATTAAGAGAAGCTGCTGGTATACTTTCTAATCTTCCTTTGCCGGATGGAGAATTTGACTTGCCGATCCAGATATTCCTAACAAGGATGCAGACGAAAGCGGTTAAAGCTCTTATGATGGAGAATCCGGGTATCTATCGTTTTCTCCCCAGTAAGCTTAATTTTGAGTTCTTACCCAATGGAAGTACCGACTTTTATCCACTATCTTTTCGCATCGTTCGTTTCCATATATCTGCTGATTCCACAGAAACACTCATTACCAATCTGGATGCAGACGCGTTTCCACCAGAAGAATTAAAGCACCTCTATCATCTGCGCTGGGGGATTGAAACTTCCTTCCGCCAGCTCAAATACACCATTGGTCTGAGCCTGTTCCAAAGCAAAAAGGTGGAGTACATTACCCAGGAGATCTTTGCCAGACTCACTATGTACAACTTCTGTGAATTGATTACCTCGCACGTAGTCATTCAGAAAAAACGCAGAAAGTATGTTTACCAGACAAACTTTACCGCAGCTGTACATATTTGCAGACAATTCCTCCGGGGAGATGTATCTCCACCCAAAGTTGAAGCCTTGATTGAAAGCTACGTCGTACCGATCCGACCGGGACGAAGTACACCTCGCAAAACGAAAAACATTAAGTTCAATGGCTTCTTCTATAGGATAGCATAACGGAGCCTGTTTGAACAGTATTTTTAAGCGGATTTTCCGATCCGCTTACTTGTTATGCCTATTTTACAGAAAAAGTGCATCCGTTGCCGGATGCACTCATTCTTTTTACGAACCACCATATGGGTAATGCCGCTAACTAAGTGACATTAGCCTTGCGGCTCCTGTTTTGTCTTTATTTCTGGCCGTAATAGGCGTTGGCACCGTGCTTGCGCAGATAGTGCTTATCCAGCAGCTCCTGCTGCATGGGGCCAATGC
>JAZNZT010000084.1:0-27538 GCA_045595075.1 Faecousia sp. | reverse complement strand
GGGTGGTTTACCATTCCCCACAATGAAGCCTTTGGACTAATAAAATTAGCACCCTATGACTTTACGGTCATAGGGTGTTTTTTACCGTTTAGGGGTGATTTGCGACCGATAGGTGAGAAATTGAGATTTTCATAAATCCGGATGGTATAATTGTAGCATCAAAGCGGTATTGGAGGGATTGATATGCAAGCCATTACAACAGAACGGCTGACAAAAAAATATCGAGATGTCACTGCGGTGGATGGACTTGATTTGCAGATCAAACAGGGGGAACTGTTTTCACTGCTTGGCGTAAACGGCGCAGGCAAGACTACGACAATCAAAATGCTGTCCTGCCTTACACAACCTACAAGCGGAGATGCCTTTATTAATGGAAAAAGCATTTGCAAAGATACTGCCGCTGTGAAATCGCTCATAGCCGTTTCTCCGCAGGAAACTGCGGTTGCGTCCGGCCTTTCAGTCTGGGAGAACCTTGAACTGATGTGTGGTATCTATGGATTTTCCAAGGATAAGAAAATCACTAAGATCAAGGAAGTGACCAGGCGATTGGGATTGGAGACGGTGCTTAAGAAAAAAGCAGGCAAGCTGTCCGGTGGCTGGCAGCGCAGGCTGAGCATTGCTATGGCACTGATCTGCGAACCGGAAATTCTTTTTTTGGATGAGCCGACCCTGGGTTTGGATGTGCTTGCCAGAAGTGAACTGTGGGATCTTATTTGCAGCCTTAAGGGGAAGGTCACCATTGTTTTAACGACGCACTATATGCAAGAGGCGGAAGCATTGTCTGACCGTATTGGAATCATGAAGGATGGCAAGCTGCTTGTTTGCGGAACTGCCGCCGAGATAAAAGCCATGACGAAAGCAGAAAACTTTGAGGAGGCGTTTGTTCGTATTATTAAGGGGGCGGTAAAATGAGAATGCTCACTTTTGCAAACAGAAATACGAAAGAAATATTACGAGATCCGTTGACGCTTTTCTTTGGACTCGGTTTTCCACTTGTTTTGATTTTATTGTTAAGCGCAATACAGGCAAACATCCCTGTAAAACTGTTTGAAATACAGCATTTAACTCCGGGTATAACGGTTTTCGGCCTGGCTTTTATGACACTGTTTTCGGCAACCATTATCGCAAAAGACAGAGGCAGTTCGCTATTGCAGCGTTTGTATACAACGCCATTGACCCCTCTGGATTTCATACTCGGTTATACGTTGCCGATCATTCCCATTTCGGTCGCTCAATGCGTCATCTGCTATATTGCCGCTATTATTCTTGGATTAGAAATTACGGTCAATATTTTGTACGCTGTTATATTTATTATTCCTGTAGCCATCCTCTACATTGCTTTAGGACTCCTTTGCGGAAGCATGCTTACCGATAAGCAGGTCGGCGGCATTTGCGGTGCTTTGCTTACCAACCTTTCAGCGTGGTTGTCGGGCGTTTGGTTTGATCTTGATCTTGTAGGAGGTGCTTTTAAGAAGATTGCATATGCACTTCCGTTTGTTCATGCAGTAGAGATGGAGCGGGCTATCCTTGCAGGAGATTTTTCAGGGATTTTTCCGCATCTTTGGTGGGTGCTTGGATATGCTGCCGTTCTGCTCGTATTAGCGGTGTTGTTATTGCTGCGACAGATGAAAAAACAGTAATTATCTAGCTTAGAGGATATGTGTTTCTTTGCTCAACAATGTAAACACCCTCAAATTTTTACGACAGATTTTACGACAAATGGGATAAAGATATGCCGTTTTATGACAGGTTATGCCTTGCAATGAAAGCAATTTGGATTAACGAAGTCAGAAAAAGGCAGGATAAACAAGGCTATAAGATTTATTCCGCCCAAATCCCCACAATGAAGCTCCTTGATTAAGAAAGTGCCGTAAAATAGCGGTATTACAGGGTTTTTGAAACCCAACAAAAACCGATTTACGACACATTTACGACAAATGAAAAAATGAAGAAGGACTATGACACCAAAAATGTCATAGTCCTTTTTGTTTGTATGTATGTTTTACAGACCCAAAAGTTCTTTTTTCTTTGCATCAAACTCTGCTTGGGTAATGATACCTTGGTCAAGCAATGCCTTGAACTTTACAATTTCATCGGCGGCAGAAACACTTTGTACACCGCTATTTGCATATCCTATATGACTGCTGTTTTGATTTACATCGTTGATGGTTTCCAATGCAGTTATACATTGTTGTAGACGGATATAGTAATTTCGTTTTCACCAATCGGTACAATGCGGTGCTTTCCCCTGCGTCCGTGAACCGAGCAATAGAACGGATTATCCGTGACTACAATAAAGAAGAAACGGAGCAAGCAACCAAGGAGAAACGAGACCCTGCGCTGCTTCCGCACTTCAGCGTCCATAATCTTCACCATACATTTTGTACACGCCTATGTGAGATTGAACCCAACTTGAAGGTCATTCAAGAGGTTATGGGCCATGCGGATATCAGCACCACGATGGATGTTTATAACGAGGCAACCAAGGAGCAAAAGCAACAGAGTTTTTCTCATATGCAGGGCAAACTGAAACTTGCATAGCAAGAGAATATCTATATTTTGAACGTAGAAGACTCGGAGGCACAATATATTGTACCTCCGAGCCGCTTTGTTTAAATTCTTCATAAAAATGGGGCGGGGGACTTGAAAAATGAAGTGATTTCTGTTAACATAAACATGGAAAAAGTTATATTTTTAAACCACCGTTTCATATATATCAATGCAGTGGGCAATATATGAGGGAGGTGGTGCATAATGGAAAGGTTAGGGAGATATCTAATGTCTGTTGGTTTTACAAAGGATGAAATGCTAAGCTTAGAAAGCATGTTACTGTCCTTCCTGTCAAAGATGAATGTAACATTGACGGTTCCTGTTGATATTTTTGACCTTGCTGCCAAGTTAGGCTTTGATGTTCGAGGTGCGGAATTTGATGAACATCTAGAAGGTATGATTGTGGTAAACGAATTTGATGATAAAATTGACGGGTTTGACTCTAACAAGGTTATTGCGTATAATTGCAAAAAGGGTATCGAAACTAAAAAATTTATAGTTGCACATGAGTTGGCCCATTATATTTGGGAGAAATCTAATGCGCAAGATAAAAAAATAGTTGTTGCGGCAAGAGACCATCACGGTAATTATTCTACCGACGAACAGGAGCAACGTATGGATTATATTGCGGCAAGTATACTTGTGCCCAGAGAACATTTGGTTGACAGCGGTATTACAGACCCATTGCAAGTAGCTGCTTTATATAGAGTGCCAGAAGATTTAGCACGTAGAAGATTACAAGAGGTGGCGCTGTGACAAAAGATAATCCTTTATATCAGTTTTTATTATCAGAGTTGTTATCATCGGACTTTGATAGTCAATCAACTAAAAATGAAGCATATGCCGAACAACTTCTAAAAGTTCATGCACAGTTCGTAAAGCGTAATGGCAAACTGACGGACTTGCTTGAAGACTTCATGCAGCAACGGCGTGAGAGAGTAAAAACCAACAAGTTTTTAAAGAAGTTCATCTTCTGGTTTTTTATCGGTTTGTTAGGCGCTTTGACAATAGCTGTAGTAGTGTTTGTAATTTGCAATAGAACAAGCGACTCAATTCCTGCGATGGTATCGTTGCTTTCTGTTTCAGTTACATACCTTGCGAGTTTGATAGCTGTCTTCGAAATTATGTCCAAGTACTTATTTCCTGTGGATGAAGAAAAAGACACAATTAACATGATTCAAGCGGTTATCAATAACGATGTTAAAGTCGAAGAAATAATGTCCAAGGAAATAGATAGAGGCAATGGTGTTATTGTTGAGAGATTGCAAGCATTAAAGCAACTCTTAGACAACGGTATCTTGACACAAGAAGAATTTGACGAGATGAAGAAAACGCTTCTCGAAAAAATTAAGAGCAACTGATTTTTACGACACTTTTTACGACATTTGACCACGGAGATATGGGAGGATATAAAAAGATACATCGCAAAAACCTCCCAATCTCCAAGGGTTAGTGAAGATATGAAAAGCAGTAAGAAGTTATAAGACAGACCAAAACAAATCCCCACAATGAAACCCCTGGACTAATGAAAAACCGCCCTGTGACCCTTCCGGTCACAGGGCATTTTTGTGTAGCAGCCGTTTGCGGCAGATATATGACCGATTAGGCGAAATATAAGATTTTTGCAAGTCAGGGTGATATAATCCCAATAGCAAACAGATAACAGGGAGGAGATTTTATGGATGCCATTTGCACTGATGATCTGACAAAGAAATACAAAGACCTTATGGCGGTGGATAAGCTGAATCTACAAGTAAAAAAAGGAGAGTTGTTTTCTTTGCTGGGGGTAAACGGAGCGGGGAAAACAACGGCAATCAAAATGCTGTCCTGCTTGACCCAACCTACAAGTGGCGATGCTTTTCTCAACGGCAAAAGCATTTGCAAGGATGCTACCGCTGTAAAGTCGATCATTGCAGTATCACCCCAGGAAACCGCTGTTGCTCCGGGTCTGTCAGTAAAAGAGAACCTGGAGCTTATATGCGGTGCGCATGGCTTTGCAAAGGATAGGCGCAAGGAGAAAATCATTTGGCTTACAAACTTATTGGGACTGGAAACCGTATTACAAAAGAAGGCAGGGAAGCTGTCCGGCGGTTGGCAGCGGAGATTGAGCATTGCCATGGCGCTGATCAGTGAGCCGGAGATCCTCTTTCTTGACGAGCCTACATTAGGACTGGATGTACTGGCCCGCAGTGATCTGTGGGATCTGATCCGTGATCTTAAGGGGAAAATCACAATCGTAATGACCACCCATTACATGGAAGAGGCGGAAGCCTTGTCTGACCGCATTGGAATTATGAAAGATGGGAAATTGCTTATGTGCGGAACGGTGGAAGAGATCAAGGACCAGGCAAAAACAGAAGATTTTGAACAAGCCTTTGTGCGTATTGTAAAGGGGGCAGGAGAATGAGAATGTTGACATTTGCAGGCAGAAATACAAAAGAAATATTGCGGGATCCCATGAATCTTGCTTTTGGGTTGGGATTTCCGCTTGTATTGCTCCTGCTGCTTACTGCAATACAATCAAGTATTCCTGTAAAGCTTTTTGAACTGCACCATTTGACCCCCGGCATCGCCGTTTTTGGGCTCTCCTTTATCACCTTATTTTCCGCAACCATCATTGCAAAGGACAGAAGCAGTTCTTTCTTGCAAAGGTTGTATACAACGCCGCTGACGCCGGTGGACTTTATTCTCGGCTATGCCCTTCCGCTGATACCCATTGCCCTTGCCCAGAGTACAATCTGCTATATGGCAGCTGTTGCGCTGGGGCTGGAGGTGACTGTCAATACGGTATATGCCGTGCTTTCGATCGCCCTTGTTTCCGTGCTCTATATTGCGTTGGGGCTTCTATGCGGGAGCGTGCTGAGTGACAAGCAGGTAGGCGGTATCTGCGGGGCGTTGCTTACCAATCTTTCCGCATGGCTGTCTGGCGTTTGGTTTGATCTCGACCTTGTTGGCGGATCATTCAAGAGAATCGCTGATGCGCTCCCTTTTGTCCACGCAGTACAAATGCAGCGATCGATCCTTGCCGGGGATTTTTCCGGCATTTTCCCTCATTTGTGGTGGGTGCTTGGATATGCGGCAGCTCTGCTGGCAGCAGCGGTATTGCTGTTCTTGCGACAGATGAAGAGACAATAAGTCAGAAAGGGAAGAAGAAATTTTTATAATTAACTGTTTCTTTGCTCGAAAATGTTGTATAATGAACGCGATGATTTTCAAAGAAGGTGATTTTATGGCCTTACTTAAAAAACATACAAAGAACAGTTTGATTACAATGCTCTCTCTGACCTGCGCTTTCGGCCTTAGTTTGCTTTTCCAATACATATTTGATGTCCGGGAGCATATTACAACCATCTTTGTCTTTGCGGTTTTCCTGATATCCCTTTTCACTGAAGGATATCTTTATGGCGTATTTGCAGCTTTTGCCGGTACGATTGCGGTAAACTATGCTTTCACTTTCCCGTATTTTGCATTGAATTTCATGATTCCCGTGAATCTGATCTCCGGCATTATTATGATCGCAATTGCGGTTTTTACCAGCGCCCTTACCACCAAGCTGAAGCAGCATGAGGCCATGAAGGCGGAAGGTGAAAAAGAACGGATGCGGGCGAATTTGCTCCGGGCAGTTTCTCACGACTTAAGAACACCGCTGACTACCATTTACGGTTCCAGTACCACTCTGTTGGAAAACAGCAATGCCATGACGGAAGAACAAAAGAGGAAAATTGTCACCGGCATTAAGGAGGACTCCGAGTGGCTTGTCCGCATGGTGGAAAATCTGCTTTCCATTACCCGGATCGATAGCGGAAATGTAAAGATTACAAAAACGCCCACTGTTCTGGAAGAACTGATTGACTCGGTGATCTTGAAATTCAAGAAGCGTTATCCTGCCCAGCAGGTAGAGCTTGAGATTCCGGACGAGGTCGTTATAATCCCTATGGATGCCATTCTGATCGAACAGGTGGTTGTGAATATTCTTGAGAATGCCGTTCAGCATGCAGAGGGAATGACCAAGCTGATGCTTCGGGTATTTACCCTTGGAAACAAGGCGATTTTTGAGGTCAAGGATAATGGCTGCGGCATTCCTGCCAAACGCATGGAAACATTATTTACGGGCTACTACACCCGGGAGGATGAGGTAGCAGACAGCCAGAAGAACGCAGGCATTGGTCTGTCGGTGTGCGCAACCATCATCAAAGCCCACGGCGGCAGTATAAAGGCAGAAAATGTGAAAACAGGAGGTGCGGTGTTCCGCTTCGCTCTGGAGACGGAAGAACTAAGCAATGAAGCAGAATAAGTATAAGATCCTTCTTGTGGAAGATGAAGCCAATATACGCAATCTTGTTGCCACGGTGCTGGATACCGCCGGCTACCAGACAATACTGGCAGATTCCTGTGACGATGCAAAGACAATGTATACATCCTATTTGCCGGATCTGATTATTCTGGATCTTGGGCTGCCGGATGCCGACGGTATGAATGTGCTTGATTTTGTGCGCAGGGACTCTCTGACTCCTATTATTGTTCTGTCCGCACGAACAGGTGAAACCGATAAAATTGCTGCTCTGGATAGTGGTGCAAACGATTATATTACCAAGCCGTTTGGTTCGGGAGAATTGCTTGCCCGGGTACGGGCAGCGTTGCGAAATAACCGTTTCAGCGCAGAGGAGGGACGATTGCCGGGAGGTAGATTTGTTCTTAAAGAGCTGGAGATCGACTATGATGCCCGGCAGGTATTTGTGAAAAAAGAACCTGTCAGACTTACCCAGACAGAGTACAACATTGTAGCGCTTCTCTCTGAGAATTGCGGCAAGATGATGACTTACGCAACCATCATTAAAGCAATTTGGGGTGATTATGCCCAGGAAGGCAGCATTAAAAAGCTGCAGGTCAATATGGCGAATATACGAAGAAAACTCGGGGATAAACCGGGCGAGCAAAACTATATCGCCAATGAGCTTGGTGTTGGTTACCGACTGAATGAATAGCATACGCAGCATTGCGCCCTTAGGTAGCGCAATGCTGCTTTATTATTTACCACCTCTTAACCGGAAGGGTGATATAATTGCGTAGAATGGGGTGGAGTGGTTTTGCATCCCTTCCTTGTGTGAAAGGAGACGAAATATGTTATCAGCAGAAGAGGTTATGCAGCTTGTCAAAAGTCTTATCTGGCTGCTTGCAGGTGTAGGCGTTTTTATAGTTGGTATGAACTTTATGAGCGAGGCGCTGGAGAAAAGCGCCGGTGAGGGCATGAAGAAGATGCTGGGCCGGATCAGCAATAATCGCTTTTCCGGAGTGGGTATCGGCGCCGGTGTTACTGCCATTATTCAGAGTTCATCCGCAACTTCTGTTATGGTGATTGGCCTGGTCAATGCCGGTGTCATGACCCTTATACAGGCCACGTCCATTATTATGGGCGCCAATATCGGTACTACGATCACCGGTATTCTGGTAGCACTGAAGAACGACTATTTTAATATGCTGATGTATCTTTTTGCTTTTGCCGGAGTCATGATGGGCTTTTTCAAAAAAGAAAAGATAAAGATTGCCGGCCTTTTGTGCAGTGGCTTGGGCTTGATCTTTGTGGGACTGAACGTAATGAGCAGCGAGCAGGCTTTTGGCAATCCTTTGGTGGAATCCATGTTCCAAAATATTTTCAGCGTTATTGATTTCCCGCTGTTGCTTATTCTGGTGGGTGTGATCTTTACTGCGTTGATCCAAAGCTCCTCCGCTGCTACCGGCGTTGTGATCACCATGGTGGGTACCGGCGTGCTGCCCCTAGACCTGGCTCTGTTTATCGTACTTGGCGCAAATATCGGCACCTGTGTCACTGCGCTTTTGGCATCGGTTGGTGCCAATGCCAACTCCAAGCGTGTGGCGCTGATCCACTTTACCTTCAATGTTATCGGTACTGTGATCTTCACTGCTATCGTCTGGATTTTTAAAGACCCGATGATCAATCTGTTGACAGCCCTGTTTCCCGGCAATGATACGATGTCTTTGCAGATGCGCGTGTCTGTGTTCCATGTGGTTTTTAACGTGACCACCACTGTGGTACTGCTGCCTTTTGTAAAGCAGTTGGTACAGTACTCTTGCACGGTAATCAAGGACAAGAAACGGACAGAAACTTCCCATTCGCTTAAATTCATTGATGAGCGTCTGCTCACTATGCCGCCGGTGGCGTTTATGCAGGTGAAAAAGGAGATGGACTATATGTTCAGTCTGGTGGAGGAAAACATCCGTCTGTCCATCACTTCCATAGACGGTAATCCCACAGAAAATGCTGATAGGATTGCCGCAAACGAAGAAGCCATCGACTTTACCAACGGCGCATTGACCCGGTTTCTCATCAAGCTATCTGCCTGTGTGGATGAGCGGGATGAGCAGCGGATCGGCTCCTACTTCCATGTTCTGAATGACCTGGAACGCATCGGTGACCATGCGGAGAATTTCCACGAAATCGGACAGGAAATGCTGGGGAAAAAACTGACCTTCTCCAAAATTGCGCTTTCTGACATCAAGCAGATGCACGGTATCGTGATAGAAATGATCGCCATTGCCAAGAATGTGTTTGATGCAGAGAACCGGGGCCTTCTGCCCGATTTGGCAGAACTGGAAAATCAGACCGATGAAATGAAGCGCGCATTCAGCGCCAAGCATTTCTCCCGACTGTCCGAAGGCAACTGCAGTCTGGAAGTCAGTCCTTATTACACATCAACCATTACCGGTCTGGAGCGTGTTGCCGATCACGTTGTGAATGTCGGTTACAGTATCTGCAATCCTGTCGGTGATGATAAGGAAATCAACTAAGCCAAAAGGAGATGTTAACCCTAAATGATGTATGCTGCCATTGCCATTTTTGCTGTCACCTATGTTTTGATGCTGGTATTCAGCAAGTACAGACCTTATATCGCTATTGGCTCGGCGCTGGTTTTTATTGTAACCGGTATGCTGCCGCTGGAAAAGATCCTTGGCGCTATCGATTTTAATGTTCTGCTTATGATCGCAGGCACGATGGGTATTGTTTCCCTGTTTATCGAGAGTAAAATGCCCGAACTGCTTGCAGACCTGATCATGGAAAAAGTTCCCAATGTAAAGTGGGCGGCAGTTGCCATGGCGCTGTTTGCCGGTATTATCTCCGCTTTCGTGGATAATGTGGCAACGGTTCTGATGATTGCTCCGGTGGCGCTGGAAATTTGCCGAAAGCTGAAAACCAATCCCGTACCGTTTATTATAGCCATTGCGGTTTCCTCCAATCTGCAAGGCGCAGCAACCTTGGTAGGAGATACCACTGCCATTATGCTGGGCTCTGCGATGGATATGAGCTTTATGGATTTCTTCTGGTATCAGGGTAGACCCGGTATGTTCTTTGCAGTGGAACTGGGCGCAGTCCTTTCCGCAATGATTCTGGCGTTTCTTTTCCGGAAGGAAAAAATGCCAATCCCCAGGACCGGTCAGCGCACAAAGGTCACTGACTATGTGCCGACTATCCTGCTGGTGGGAACCATTGTGCTGCTGATCCTTGCGTCCTTCATCCCCGACAAGCCGGATATTACCAACGGACTGATCTGCTGCGCGCTGCTGATCATCGGACTGATCTATAATTATGCCAGAAAGAAAAATATCAGTGCCGTTGTTTCTCCGCTGAAAGAGATCGATTTTGAGACGATCGGTCTTTTGCTCGGACTGTTTTTGATGATCGGCGGAATCTCGGAACAGGGTGTGATCGATGCCGCAGCCAATCTCCTTGCCCAAGCAGGTGGCGGCAATCTGTTCTTCCTGTATACTGTGATCGTTTGGGCATCTGTGCTGATCTCTGCGTTTATTGACAATATTCCGTATGTTGCTACCATGATTCCTGTGATCGCAGGTCTGGCAACAGCGCTGAATGTAGACCCTACCGTGCTGTACTTTGGCCTTTTGTCCGGTGCTACCCTGGGTGGAAACTGTACGCCTATCGGCGCTTCTGCTAATATCACCGGTATCGGTATCCTTCGCAAGGAAGGCTATATCGTTAAAAACGGGGATTTCTTCAAGATCGGCATTCCGTTTACAATGGCTGCCATTATCCCTGCATATATCTATCTGTGGCTCGCATTTGGCGGGTAAAACCTGAAAGGAGACTGACTTATGCCAATACTTACCGCGGCGCAGAACACCCAACCTGACTATGTGGCACTGGCAATGGTGCTGGCCCTTGCTGTTGTTGTTGCTGTTATGGCGATCCGAAAGCGATTCTTTACCAAAACAGAAACAGCCGAACCTGTGGCGATCCCTGTTCCGGAAGAAAAAACGGAAAAACCTGTTGCCCCCGGCGCTGCCGGCCAGATCAAGCTTCACGGCGTAGAGCCGAAGACAGCGGCAATGCTGATGGCGATCGTCGCAAATAAATTGGGAAAGCCGCTGAACGAACTGCGTTTCATTTCTGTTAAGGAGGTAGAGTGATATGAAATATAAATTGAAATTGAACGGCCGCACATATGAGGTGGAGGTCGAACTGGCAGAACCTATGCAGATGCAGGAATTTCAGACCTACGCCCCTGCGCCTGCGGCCCCTGCTGCTGAGGCTGCGCCCAGTGCTGCTCCCGTAGCAGCACCCTCCATTGCAGGGGAAGGGGAGCATGTGGACTCTCCCATGCCCGGTACGATTCTGAAGGTGAATGTGGCTGCCGGCCAAACTGTAAAGGAGGGCGATGTGCTGGTGATCCTGGAAGCCATGAAGATGGAAAATGAGATCATGGCACCCAAGGACGGCACGGTGACCCAGGTGCTTGTATCCAAGGGATCTACGGTAGAAACCGGCGCACCTTTGGTATTCATTCGCTGAGGAGGGTACATATGGAGATATTATATCAAAACTTATTGGCATTTGATCGGTATGATCTTATCATGATCGCCATTGGTTGCCTGTTGGTCTACTTAGCCATTGCCAAGGAGATGGAACCCTCTTTGCTGCTGCCCATGGGTTTCGGAACGATACTGGTGAACATACCTTTCTCTGATGCTTTGGTCGGCCCGATCCAAGAGCTTTACAACGCCGGTATCGCCAATGAGCTGTTTCCGTTGCTGCTATTCATCGGTATTGGCGCGATGATCGACTTTGGACCGCTGCTGTCCAATCCCAAACTGATGCTTTTTGGCGCAGCTGCCCAGTTCGGTATTTTCTTTACCCTGTGTATGGCAAGTATGTTCTTCCCGGATTTCCGGGACTTCTTCTCCATCGCTATTATCGGCGCGGCTGACGGTCCTACCTCTATCGCCGTTGCCAACAAGCTTGGCTCTCAGTATGTAGGCGCCATTACCGTGGCAGCCTATTCCTACATGGCACTGGTGCCGGTGATCCAACCGCCGGTCATCAAGCTGCTTACCACCAAGAAAGAGCGTCTGATTCGGATGCCCTATGAACAGAAGTCCGTCAGCAAGCTGACTCGGATCCTCTTCCCGATCATCATCACGGTTGTGGCTTCCGCTATTATCCCCCAAGCAACTGCACTGATCGGCTTCTTGATGTTCGGCAACCTGATCCGGGAGTGTGGCGTTCTGGAGCGTCTTTCCTCCACAGCGCAGAATGTGCTGGCAAACCTGATCACCATTTTCCTGGGGATTTCTGTTGCATTCAACATGACTGCCGATAAGTTCCTGCAGCTGGATACCTTGCTGATCATGGGACTGGGACTGATCGCCTTTTTTGTGGACACCGCCGGCGGCGTGCTGTTTGCAAAGCTGCTGAACCTGTTTATGAAAAACAAGGTCAACCCGATGATCGGCGCTGCAGGTATTTCCGCATTTCCTATGTCCGGCCGTATTGTTCACAAGATGGCGCAGGAAGAAGATCCCCAGAACTTCCTGCTGATGCACTCCATCGGTGTCAATGTTTCCGGTCAGATCGCGTCGGTTATTGCCGGCGGCATTATCCTAAATATCGCCGCCAAGCTGATGGGAGGTTAAGTGTATGCATTTTTTAGCTGTTAATCTGGAGTTTAATCCTATGGCTTTCGTGTACAATTTGAAGCATATGGGTGTTGGCATGCTGGTGATCTTCGCCATTATTGGCATCATCATTCTGGCAACCAAGTTGGTAAACTATCTGTTCTCCAAATAAGAATGCTCTCAAATACGTAAAAATCCGGACAAAAAGGGAATTTCCTTTTTGTCCGGAATTTTTTGCAACTATAAATATGTTGAAATATTTATGCATTTGGACTAGAATAGGTATGTATTCAAATGGAATAAGGAGACCGAACGATGAACAGAAAAGTTCTTTGGATCACAGAAACAGCGATCATGCTGGCACTGCTGGTTGCCCTGCAGGCGATCACGAAGCCTATGGGTCAGTTGGTTACCGGTTCTTTTGTAAACGCTGTTTTGGCGGTGACTGTGTTGGTCGCCGGGCTGTACAGCGGCATCACTGTGGCAGTCATTTCTCCGGTACTGGCGTACCTGCTTGGAATCGCACCCCAGATCCTGACTGTGCCTGCCGTTATGATCGGTAATTCTGTATTTGTGGTTCTGTTGTATTTTATTGCCGGCAAGGACAGCAAACAGCTTGTCCGTCAGATCGTTGCCTGGGTGTCTGCCGCGGTGGCAAAGTTTGCCGCCCTGTATACCATTGTTGTCTGGCTGATTTGCGGCGTGTTTTCAGAGGGATTGCTTGCTTCCGGCGTATTGAAGCCACCTATGCTGAAAGCGCTGCCTGCAACCTTTTCCTGGCCTCAGCTGATTACCGCATTGATTGGTGGCGCAGTTGCCCTTCTGATCACGCCGGTGCTTCGTAAGGCGCTGCGTAAGTAGTTTTTTCCAGAAAAAGCAAATAGCATTACAAAAATCCAGATTAGGAGATTGTATATGAAGGATATTGCAGCGGTTATTTTGTGCGCGGGCAAAGGCTCTCGTATGAATGACGATTCCAAGAGCAAGGTATGTTTTGACTGCGCGGGTGTGCCCGTTATCCGCAGGATCATCGATAATATGAAGGCTGCAGGCGTTACCCGGTTTGTTGTGGTCATCGGTCACCAGGCATACAGCGTCATGGACTGTCTTGACGGCGTGGAGGGCGTGGTGTACGCCTATTAGAAAGAGCAAAAGGGCACAGGACACGCAACCCTCTGCGGTTTAAAGGCCCTTTCTGCCGTAGGGCACACAGGTACGACTATCGTATCTATGGGAGATAAGATCATATCCCCCAGAGCGCTGAAGGGTCTGCTTGCCAGGGCAGAGGCTGCAAAGGTAGTGTGGTGCGTGCAGCCCAATGCTACCAATCCGAAAGGCGGCCGTGTTGTGGTCCGGGATGGTATGCCGTTTGGTGTTGTTGAGTACGCGGATGCTGCGCTGATGGCTCTTGCGGATGTGTCTGAGGACCAATATGAGCAGACCCTGGAAGATATTGGGCTGAATAAACAAAAGGCGAAAAAGATACTGCAATACGCCCGCAAGACCAAGCCTGTGGGGACGCGTACTTTGTGTGGACAGGTGTTCAGAGCGAAAGAAATTCTGAACACGCCCTATGCCAATGCGGCGCTGTACTGTTTTGATATACAGGCGTTAATAGAGGCCATTGGCACTTTGCGCGCCAACAATGCCCAGGGGGAGCTGTACCTTACGGATACGCTGGAGTATTTTGCAAGAACCGGCGACGCTGCTTTGTATGAGGTTACAGATGGCAGTGATATCCTTACGTACAGCACAAAACAGGATCTGTGCGCGGTGAGCGAGTATTTTATGCGCACAGTGTCTGCCTATGAAAAGGCGATTTGCAATGGAGAAATGGATGCACTGTTTGCCGAGCTCTACGGCAACACGGTTTCCCTGCAAAAGCAAAGATATCTTGAACTTCTGCGGAAGTTCAGGGAAAAATACGGCGACCGCAAGGTGGTGATCACCCGGTCACCGGGCAGAGTCAACCTGATGGGCAGGCACGTAGACCACCGGGGCGGCGGCACCAATGTAATGGCTACCGATTGCGACCAGGTTCTTGTTTCAGCAAGACGGGAGGACGATGTTGTCCGGATCGCCAACGTAGACCCTACATATCCGGACCGGTCTTTCTCCATCGCAGAAACCTTGTCCCTTGGCAATGCGGACTCCTGGCTGCAATATCTTTCCAGCGAGAAAGTGAAGGCTGCGCTGAAAGAGAGCGCAGGCGACTGGTCCAATTATGTGAAATCTGCCGTGTTGCGGGCGCAGCTGTTTGTTGAGCATTCCCTTTGCGGTATGGATATGATGGCAAGCGGCAATATTCCGGTTGCAGCGGGCCTTTCCTCGTCCTCGGCGCTTGTGGTAGCGGTTATGGAGGCGGTGGAAGCGTTGGGATGCCTGAATCTGCCGGAACGGGAGTTCGTTGAACTCTGCGGTGAGGGCGAATGGTTTGTAGGCTCCCGTGGTGGCGCAGGAGACCACTCTGCTATGAAATGCGCACAAAAAAATAAGATCGTCCATCTGGACTTTAAGCCCTTTAAGGTGGGCAGCAAAATGCGTTTCTCGGATGAGTATGCGATTTTGGTAGCCAATTCTATGCTGCAGGCCAAAAAGTCGGAAGGCAGCAGAGATGTATTCAATGAGAAAGTTGCCTGCTCCGATTTCGCATTTATGATGCTGAAGCTGGCGTATCCCCAATACGAACTGCAGGAGTTTCGGGATCTGACCCGCATCCGTCCCTATTCCAAGGTGTATGAGATGCTCCGGTCCTTGCCGGAAACCATAACAAGAGGCGGTCTTAAGGCGCTGCTGCCTGCCCATAAGCAGCAGCTGGAGGAGCTTTTCGCCACCCATAAAGAACCCTTGGTATACGAATTGCGCAGTGTGGCTTTGTTCGGTATTTCCGAATGTGCCCGGTCGGAGAAATTCACACAGGTGCTGCAAGAGGGTGACTATGAGAAGATCGGCGAAATGATGAAGCGCAGTCACGACGGGGACCGGATCGGTATGCCGGCCATTACCGACGATGTGCTGGACCGGCTGATACAGGATAATACTCCCTTTGAGCAGCAAAGCGGCGCGTACCGTTGTTCTACAGTGGAGATCGACGGACTTTGTGACCTACTGAACAGTACACAGGGCGTGCTTGGCAGTCAGCTGGCAGGCGCTGGACTGGGTGGCTGCGTGGTGGCACTGATCCGTAAGGATGCCGCAGCATCTGTAATTGATGCGGTGAACAAAGGCTACTATGACCGCTATGGCTATCCCCATGCGGCGGAGGTATATTCCGCGTCCTACGGCTCATCAGCGATTTTTTGACATTAGTTAACGGAGGAAGTTCTTTTTATGAAAACAGAAAAGAACATTTTGATAGCATTTATTTTAAATCTTGGATTTTCTGTCTTTGAATTTTTCGGCGGTATCTTTACCGGAAGTGTGGCAATCATGTCCGACGCGGTCCATGACATCGGAGACGCCGCCAGCATCGGTATTTCCTATTTCCTTGAGAAAAAGAGTAAGAAACAACCGGATGCCAAGTTTACATACGGCTATACGAGATATTCGGTGATCGGCAGTGTGATCACCACACTGATCCTGCTGTTTGGCTCTGTGGTGGTGATTTACAATGCTGTCGGAAGAATATTTGCGCCTGTTCCCATCAACTACAACGGCATGATCCTGTTTGCGGTGGTAGGTGTGTGTGTAAATCTTGCCGCGGCGATTTTTACCCGGGAGGGAGATTCCCTGAATCAGAAAGCCGTCAACCTGCACATGCTTGAAGATGTGCTGGGCTGGCTGATCGTGCTCATCGGCGCGGTGGTGATCCGGTTTACCGAGTTTACGCTGATCGATCCCATCATGTCCATCGGCGTTGCGGCGTTTATATTCGCAAACGCCATCAGGAATCTAAAGGAAGCCCTGGATCTGTTTTTGGAAAAAACGCCCCACGGAATTGATATAGAGGAGATCAAGGAGCATATTGCTCATATTGAAGGCGTTTTGGATGTCCACCATATTCACGTGTGGAGTATGGACGGTCAACACAATTTTGCAACCATGCATGTGGTGACCAATGGGGATCCCCATGAGATGAAAGCGCTGGTCCGGGAAGAATTGGCAGAGCACGGAATCGGTCATGCTACACTGGAGCTGGAAGCCGAGGGTGAACACTGCCACCAGGAAAACTGCCATGTTGCTTATACAGAGAGCCGCGGACATCATCACCATCATCATTGAAGCAAAAAATGCCTTGCTTTGCAGGGCGTGTTTTTTTAGAATTATGCGCTAATGTATTGCAATACAGATTTAATGGAGATATAATCATACTGACAGGTTATGTCATTTATGAAAAACAAAAAATTTTGATAGATAATAAATATCCGGACACTGATTTGTTGCCTGGTTTTTACTTAAAACAGGAGGATATGATATGAATAAACGACCGATTGCTTTTCTGCTGGTGTTTGCCATGCTACTACCTTTGCTGCCGATGAACATATTTGCTGCGGCTGAAGATATTGTGACGATTACCGTAGTGGATGCCAATGGAGATCCGGTGTCGGATGCTACAGTAACCGTCGTGCGTACCTACCGCAGTTTTTGGATGAACAGAACCCAGAATGTGACGGTCACCAATGCTGGTAACGGTACTTATACATACGATACCAGCAGATATACGACCGGTACGACTCAGTATTATACTGTCAACGTGCAGAAGAAAGTAGGCACGACTACCTATACCGACAGTGAACAGGTAGCTGCCGACACCCGGTCTGTTGTTATTACTTTGAGCGATTTTGTTCCTGCAGACCAGTGGGAGACCTTTGATATTTACTATATCGCTGACGGTCATTTCCCCGATAGCTTCTATGGCTATGGTGAACCGGCAGATTATGGTCCTGCCGGTGACGACACTCCTTTGCTGACCATCAATGTAAATGTGACCAAACTGAAGAGTACCAAGTATGCAGATGTGGTGCTCTATCAGGAGAATGTGTCCAATGCATATCACTTCATCCCTGCAAACAATTCCGACAGCAACGATGCAACTGTGGCATATGAAGAAAATCTGGCATATGCCAAGGCGTTTTGGGATGCGGTTGTGGAATGTATGGATGAAGCGTCTGTTGCTGCATTTAAGGCCACCGGTCTTTACAATACATTTGTTGGTTACTGCCTGAAGAACCAGGGCAGCGCTGCCAACCCGGACAGACACGGTGACGGTATTCTTACGGTAGAACCTCCTGTTTTTGTTATCGAGATGTACGACCATGAGGGCGCAATCTTCGGCGGCTTTAGTGACGATCAGGAGGATCTGGACAACAAAACCTTTACGACCATCGAAGAAGTGCTTTCTGCCTATAATGTTCACTTCAATCAGTCCATTGACTGGTCTCAGAACGAAGCCGGCACTTGGGAGGGCTATTATATTACCACTGACGCAAGTGGCCGAAAATTCCGCTATGATCTGCAGATCGTGCAGACCAACTACAAAAACGTCAACTATACCGCTCATACCGGATTGGAGTATGAGAAAAAGACAAATACCTACTATCTGGCGGCATTCCAGTCCGCAACCGTCAATGTGGAACAGGTGGCGTTTACCATTACCTACACCGACGGACTGACAGAAGTGGTGTTTAACGATCAGGTTACCGCCCATGCTGCCGGACAGGCTGTTCCCAGCTTCCGGGGTGATACCTATCGGGAAAACTTTGTGTTCCTGGGCTGGGTGCTCCAGGGCGGAGATGGACAGATCCTCTCCCAGCAGGATATCCTGAATCAGTACACTGGCATTAACCGGGATATGACCTTTGTGGCTGTCTACGAGGTGGCACCGGAAAAATACAATGCTATCGTAGAGACCGTTGTCGACGGTTCTTATAATTCCTATACTGGAACAGCAACCGGTGAGCGCGTAGATATTGAAGAGATTAAAGCAGGTGTCAGCCTGCACATCAGTGCCGATGGCGTAAACTATATCCCCCTGGAGAAGACTGCTACCGGTGTGTATAGCGCCCAGGTGGAAAACGGAACATATAAGATCTATTTCTACAACGGCACAACCTATAAGCTGGCATCTAACCAGTACTTGAGCATCAACAATTCAGACCGTACCCGTTACCTGTTCTTCAATGGTGTTACTTATGACCTGAACGGTGGCGTTGGCGGACCCAGCCAGTTGACATACAACTATATTACCGGTACAGCGGTAAATGTGGCTTCGGAAGAACCTGCTCTGGAAGGCTATATTTTTAAGGGCTGGGAGAGCGCATCCGGAAAGCTGTATGCTCCCGGCGAGCTGCTGACATCGGCGATCGGTCAGAGCGAAACCCTTACAGCTAAGTGGGAGAAGCAGCTGCTTGCCAATGTCAGTGTGACGCTGCATATCAAGCACTATCCTATGAACGGCGCCGGCGTTGACCCCAACAAGGAGAGCGGTGACCTGATGATCAATCTGGTGTACCGCGCCAATGAGAACGAACCTTATGTTGAGGTCGTTGGCGACAAATTCATTATGGTGGACGAAAACTGGTATGCCGGCGGTGTTCACTCCGGTACAGACCAGAACCCCGAAACCACGCTTACCTATGAAGGCGTGTTTACAGAATTGCCCGTTGAGAATCTGTACTCTGCCAACATTTTTTTGGATGATTACTACATTATCAACCGTACAGTTACGACAGAAACCGACAGCGAAGGCAATATTACATACCTCGTGGAAGCGGAGATGATGTATGAACCCACCCTCTTTAACCTGACATACCAGACTGTGGTGGATGGCAGTGTCCCCGATGCATGGGTCCCCAAGGCCGTGGATATCAAGGTGATCTCCTGGGATGCCCGTGTGGCCGGCGCCTGGGCGCCGATCAGCCGCCATGAGAATTACTCCACTGACGTGGAGTTTGGCGGAGCAGATGGTCGCCATGGCGAGGGCAGCTATCCTGTACCTGTGTTTAAGGATGCCGACGATAATCTGTATTACTATCGGGTTGCTCCGGTTGGCTTTACCCTTGCTGATGGTACTGAACTGACTGCAACGCCCAATGCAAACGGTACAGTTTGGTATTCTGATGCGGGCGGCGGATATCCCGCCGGCGCATTCTGGGCAACTGTGGAAATATTTGATGGCGATGCCATTGACGGTACGACCCTTACCGGTGTACACGGCTACGACGATCCCAACTCCGATGACATTACCAAGTATCTGCAGCACGGCAATATCCTTGTGACGGTGTATTCCAGGCTGTATGATGTTCAGTTTTTGCCCAACGGCGGTACGCTGAACGGCTCTGCCGATGCTACATTGGTAGAGGATCAGATGTTTGTTCCTAATCTTGACAGCTATGTTCCGGTTCGGGATGGCGGCTATGTCTTTGACGGCTGGTATCTGGCAGATGAAAACGGCAATATCACCCAGCAGACGGTTACCTCCGGCGAGGCATTGACCGGCGATATTACTCTGATCGCCAAGTGGAAAGAGCCCCTGACCGTTGAAGGACTTCTCACCGTTGGCGCCACCTACGAGCAAGAAAATGCGGACGGCTCTGTTACGATCCAGAAGATCAATGATATTGACTTTGCTCCCTATGCCATCGTGATCCTGCAGCGGATCGATCCCAACGGCTACACAGAAACTGTTCGGGAAATGACAGTGGATCTTACGTATTACAATCAGGATTATTATTTCCAGGGCAGAAATGTTGGCGTTGGAAATTACAGCTTTGGTGAGATTCCCAATGACGGCGCCCAGTACCGTGTCCAGCTGCTGCTTCCTAACTATCATCCCACATTCCAGAACGAGGATGAGAGTTTGGACGAAAACCTTCGTCTGACTTATGATACCTATAACACAACGGATTTTACTGCTCTGTGGGGCGAGACCGCGCCCTCCGTGGCAACGGTGAATATCCATGCCCACTTCCATCCGGAAAGTTTCGAGCTGGAGTATCAGGTAGATTCTACTCAGATCGGCGAGGATTTCCGTCCCGAATCTGTGGAGGTCCTGGTGACCTACGACGGAGAAAAGGGTAATGTTGTTCCCTCTACCTGGCCTGTGATCAGTCAGATGATCCTCAACGACAAGCTGATCGGCGATACTGTGGCGATGAACAACGGTAAGGGATATGGCAGTGAGGAAGTGTGGATTCGTCGCTCCGACGGACGGACCTATTACCAGTACGGTATCCAGGTGTACAACACTACAACAAAGGGTGTAAAGACTGCGTTTGGCGAGGATGCTCCTTTTACTGTGATCTATCAGGATCCCGCTTATTTCAACGGAACATCTCAGAGCCAGGATCTGATTGCTACCCTTGTTCCCAAGCAGTACGCAATTCACTATGTGACCAACGGTGGTGTGCTCCCCGCAGACTATCCTACGGTCCATACCTGGAGCTACGCAACGGATATCGGTCATGTGGAGCCTACATTTGCCGGCTTCCAGTTCCTTGGCTGGTATTATGACGAGGCGCTGACTCAGCCTGCAGACAGCGTGGTCGATGCTTCTGTTGCCGAAGATGTAACGCTGTATGCCAAGTGGCTGCAGGTTATGGATACAGTAGAGCTGACTGTGATCATTAACCATACCCAGCTGGACAATCCTGATGGTCTTGCCGGTAACTACGATAAGACTCTGTATACCCAGTTGACCTACGCTCCCCGCACAAACGATGGCGCAGAGCAGGTCTATGCGGATATGGCAGGCTATTCCAGAGTGTATCCCAATGGTCAGTGGCATACCAACGGTGACAATGTGCTTACCGATACATTCCAGGTGCCGCATTACTACACCTATCTTTCCTCCGCTTACGATTACAGCGTAAATGTTATGCTGGATGGCTATTATGTAGTGAGCAAGACAGTGGAGAAGGAAAATCAACCCGATGGATCTACACTGCACCATGTTACAGTGGAGCTGCAGTACTATCCTGACCTGTTTGACCTGGAGTTCTATGTGCAGATGAAGGACTCTGTTCCTGCAGAAGCATATCCCGAATCTGCGGAGGTGAAGGTGACCAGTTGGGGTGACGATCCTGCTGAGAATAGTGACTGGGATTGGGTTCGCATCACCCAGCACAGAGAAACTACCCTTACAGTTTATATCGATCCTCAGACCGGCTACGGTACAGGAAGCTATCCTGTCTGGCACTGGTACAATGAGGAAGAAGGCGATCCTTACCATTACCGGATCGAAGTGATCCAGCTGAATATGAAGGACGGCTCTGTCATTCCCATGAATGAGACGCTGACGGATGTGCGCTATGCAGGTGGTGGCTATACTGCCGAAATCGTTACTGACGAAAACTGCGCAATTCCTGAAGTTCCCCGTGATGAAAATGAGGCGCCTCAGGCGATCACCACCCTTGCCGGCGCTTACGGCGCAAAAGACGGAGATGGACATAAGCAGATGGGCAAGGTAGGCGCGGAAATTGACCTTAGCAAGGTGGTATTCCACGCCAACCTGGATGCTTATACCGGGGATGATGTGGTCCGTACTTACTATCCTGCAAGCGTAGGCAAGGTGGAAGGCTGCTATAACCTGACCGCGGACGGCAAGGTAGAATCCTTCTATGAGATTCCGGAGTTTGAGTACTTGCCCCACAACGGTTACATCTTCAAGGGCTGGTATTTGGATAAGGACAGCGATGCGCGCCCCATCAGCTGGCAGGATGTATATACCGGTAGTGCCGATATATATGCTCATTGGATTACTGTGGAAGATGTGGCTAAGGAGGATGACGGCAAGGAAACCGGAAGCCAGCAGTATGCAGGCTTTGATCTGATCGGCGCTCAGATCCGCCCCGATGTTGTAGACAATGATGATCACTATCAGGGCGACTCTGTTGCCAGCGGAACCCAGTATTCCGGTTTGCGGTTTATTACCGTTCTGTCGGAAGATGTGTACCAACAGATCAACGGACTGAACAGCCGTAATGGCTCCGGTGCGGAGTACGGATTTGCAGTTGCCAAATCCAATACCGCTGCTAAGTACGCAGGAGACGCCCAGGGCTATACCTTACAGTACAAGGGCGCAAATGTAAACGGCGTCAACACAACAACCACATACAAGTATGTCAATAATATGGTCTGCAACGGTGTTTTGGATCATTACAACGGTGAGGCATACCGCTTGTATACAGCGGTCATTACCTATAAGGGCGTAGAGGGGGATGCTTTAGCAGCAGCCCAGGCAACTCCCTTTGTGGCGCGCTCCTATATCCGTTACTATGATGCCAACGGCCTGCTGCGTACCTATTACAACAACTACACCGGTACGCCTTACTATCACGGTTGCAACACCTCTTATACCGATGTTGCAGAGCGTATGGGAGTGTAACGGATGAAAAAGTGGATTTATTTTGTCACAGCAATCTGTCTTGTTGCAGCCTTAACCGGCTGCAACAGACAGGGTAATGTTCATGGCGCAGATACGGAAAGCACGGGTTGCGAAACAACCCAAACGACCGATACTGTTGCTACGGAGGAAACCTTGGCGCATGCCACAGGGGAAGCGGAACTGGATTTTTCGGATTTTGAATAGGTGATGAAAATGAGAAGAGTATTCAGTTTATTGCTGGCTGTTTTGCTTATTATAAGCATTACGGCCTGTAGCAACCGGGAATCGGAGGACTTGCTCCAGACAGATCCTATTGGTACGCAAGAAAACGGCGACCCTTCAGAGCCTTCCGAAACCGATACCGGAGAAACAGAGCCGGATTCGGATGGCGAATCGGTAACAGACCCTTCTGTGCCCGATCAGAATAACTCTGGGGTAGAAACGCCTGAGGAAGAAAAACCTGGGGAAGAAAAACCTGAGGAAGAAAAACCTGAGGAAGAGAAGCCTGAGGAAGAAAAATCTGAGCAGGAGAAGCCTGAGCAGGAAAAACCTGAGGAAACCATTCCCGAAGTGACGGTTCCCGAGGAGACAGTTCCCGAGGAGACAGTTCCCGGGGAAACCGTTCCCGAGGAGACAGTTCCTGATGAAACCAGAAAGCCGGTTATCGGTGAAGACGGCTATTACGACCAAGTTGTAAAACCCTAAGCAAAGACCCACAGGAGGAACACAATGAAAAAAGCATACGAAGAACCCACGATTTCGGTGTTTGCCATTCGTGGCATGGAAGTTATCATGGAAAGCACGAAAGATCCTGAACATGATAACCGCCATGACAATTGGGATGATTTTGAATAAATGCCAAACTACAAAATAGCAGATGTAGTCTGGAGCATATGCCCCAAGCAGTCCTATACTCAGGATTTGCTCCGGGAGTATAAAACCGCGGAGAGTGGTGCTGAAGTAATTGTTCCGGCTTTCTCAAAGGGGTCGGAATCGGAGCATATACAGCTACTGCAGTATATAAATGAGCAGCTTGCAGGCAACTATCAGGGACTGATGCTCCATGGGGCGGCAATTGTCTACGATCAGAAGGCGTATTTGTTTGTGGCGCTCCCGGGAACAGGAAAGACTACCCATATCGGCCTTTGGCGACAGGTAATGGGAGAGAAGGTCTGTATCCTTAATGGCGATAAGCCGTTTCTTCGGGATAAGGACAACCAGATTCTTGTGTATGGAGGCCCCTGGCGAGGAAAAGAAGGCTTCGGATGTAATGCCGTATACCCATTGGGAGGCATCTATCTTCTTCGTCGGGGAAAGGAAAACCGCGTCTGCAAGGCATCTTCCCGGGAAAAACTCCGGGGACTTCTGGATGCAATTTTGCTATGTGAGGATCATCGTGCAATGTTGAATGCAATGGCGGTTTTGGATACGCTTTGCAAATCAGTGCCGGTCAGTGTGCTGTACTGCAATATGGAAACAGATGCGGTGATCACTGTGCTCAGGCATATGGAGGAGGGAGCTGCCTGTGAAAATTAAAGAGGGATTCGCCCTTCGCCCTTTTGCAGACCAATGGATCGCCCTTCCGGATCAGCAGTCACAGATGCCCCGGGGAACAGTAGTTACATTTAATGATGTGGGATGCTTTCTTTGGAAGCTCATGCAAAAGGATAGTTCTGTGGAAGAATTGACAGGACAACTTTTGGCTAATTATGAAGTGACAGAGGAAAAAGCCCGTGAAGATATTTTGCATTTTGTAGAACAGCTCCGAGAGGCAAATCTTCTGGATTATTAAAAAAGTATCGGACAGTCAGGCTGTCCGATACTTTTTTGCCTGTCGGGATTGCAAAGGAGTTCCTTTTGCGGTACAATAAAAATCAAATTAAAAACAGGAGGGTCTGTTATGAGAGAGATTTCCGCCCAGCGCATTACGGAAACGGTAAAGCGGCTGTGCATTGAGGCGAACTGCCATTTACCCCGGGATATGAAGGACCGGATCGAGGCCTGCTATCAGACAGAGCCTTGGCCTCAGGCAAAGGAGATCCTGGAGCGGATCGTTGAGAATTATAGCATTGCAGACGACAAAAACCAGCCCATCTGTCAGGATACCGGAATGGCATGCGTATTTTTAAAGATCGGACAGGAAGTACATATCGATGGCGATTTAAACGAAGCCATCCACGAGGGCGTTCGCCAGGGCTATACCGAAGGCTTTTTGCGGAAGTCTGTGGTCCGTGACCCTCTGGACCGGGTCAATACCGGCGACAACACCCCCGCTATGATCTATTACGATCTTGTCCCCGGCGACAAGGTGGAGATCACAGTCGCTCCCAAGGGCTTTGGTAGTGAAAACATGAGCCAGATCAAAATGCTCAAGCCCTCCGACGGAGAGCTGGGTGTTAAGGATTTTGTAGTGAAGGTGGTTGAGGAAGCCGGTCCCAATCCCTGTCCGCCTATCGTGGTAGGCGTTGGCATCGGCGGCACTTTTGACAAGGCAGCCTTCATGGCAAAAAAAGCGCTGATGCGCAGCGTGGACGAACATAACGAAAATCCCTATTATGCCGCTATGGAGCAGGAGCTTCTGGAGCGGATCAATGCTCTTGGTATCGGTCCTCAGGGCTTTGGCGGTAAAACTACCGCTTTAGCGGTGAATATCGAGCATTGCCCCACCCATATTGCAGGACTGCCGGTGGCGGTCAATATCAACTGCCATGTAACACGGCATAAGACGGAGGTGCTTTGATATGGCGATTTCTATAACCGCTCCTCTCAGCCGGGAGGAGGCAAGAAAGCTGAAAGCCGGCGACAGCTGTCTGATCTCCGGTGTGATCTACACCGCCCGGGATGCCGCCCATAAGCGCCTTTGCGAGCTGGTTGCCCAAGGTAAGGAGCTGCCTATGGAGATCCGAGACGCGGTGATCTATTTTGTCGGTCCGACCCCGGCAAAGGAAGTACAGGTCATCGGCTCTGCCGGCCCTACTACCTCGTACCGCATGGATGCATACAGCCCCACGCTGATCGCCCAGGGACAGACCGGTATGATCGGCAAGGGCAAGCGAAACGGCGAGGTCATTGCTGCTATGAAGGAGCATGGAGCGGTGTATTTCGGCGCTATCGGCGGCTGCGGCGCACTTCTTGCCAAGTGTATCAAGAAGGCGGAGATCGTAGCCTATGAAGATCTGGGCGCAGAGGCCATCCGCCGCCTGGAGGTGGAGGATTTTCCTGCAGTTGTCATTATTGACAGCGAAGGAAACAATCTCTACGAAACCGGAAGACAGGCCTATCTTTCTCAAAAGTAAAAATTTACCCTCCGCTCCTTATGTGAGCGGAGGGCGTTTTTATCGGTATTGCAGGGTTATCTTGTGTTTGGAATCGGTGGTGGCTGTTGGAGATTGACCAAAATGTTTGCGGTATGCCCGGTAAAAGGTAGAATAGTCCTGAAATCCACAGGCACCGGCAGCTTCGGTGGCGTGCATACCCTCAGAAATAAAGTCCTTGGCAAGGAGCAGCCGCTTTGCTGTAATATAGGCCCAGACGGTAGAACCGGTGGTGTGCTTGAAATTCCGATCCAACTGCGCCCGGCTGAAGTGATACTTTTCACACAGGTGCTCCGGTGTGAGTGGGGATGTAAGATTTCGGTTCACATAATCTATAACATTGTGCATTGTCGAGTTGCTTTGGGAGGGACTGTTATATAATTGCGCATCAAAAAGCCGTTTTAATTCGCTGAGTACGGCAATCAGAAGGGCGGTGCCATGTACGCAGTTCTCGTAATTATCATTGCCGGATTCCTGCATTTTTTGAAATAGGGTGTAGATTTCAGTTTGAGAAATAACAGGGCGGTCGTATACATTATTCAAGCCCAAAGGTCGGTCAAAAAAAGGCGTAAGAAGCTTGCGCTGGGGATCAAAGCTGTCCACAATGGAAGGAGAAAAGTGGAAGGACAGGGCTTCTCTGGGAATATCATTGACCATATCCGCCATATGAAGCTCACCCGGGCGCATAAGGAATATTCTGCCCGGTTCAAATCGATGACGGGAGCCTTCTGTGATATAGTGTCCGTTTCCACGGAATATGCAGAAGATCTCACATTGGGTATGGGTGTGAAGATCGTGATATCCGAAAGGTGGGTAGGTAACGGCGCGACCGTAATTGATCAGCTCATTTGTGTAGGTGATAGCTTTTTTGTTCTGTTTAGCCATTGATGCGCCCTCCAAAGCAGTGTTGAGGATATTTGCAATGAATTAATGCAGATTACGGCAATTGAATTGCGATTAACTACACTGTATCATAACCTTAATGGGAAAGTAAAGAACAATTATCCCGATTGCGATGGGAAAAACCGAAAGGAGAAGGAATCATGCAAATTGGAGCACAGCTTTACACAGCGACCAAGCGACTGCAGACATTGGAAGATTTTGATGCAGGACTTAAAAAGGTGGCGGATATCGGTTATCGGTCTGTGCAGGTTTCCGGAACCTGCAAGTATGAGCCGGAATGGCTGCGGGATAAATTGCAGGAGCATAGTCTTACCTGCGCTTTGACCCATATCGGAACAGACCGTCTGATCAATGAGACGGAAAAGGTCGTAGCAGAGCACGCAATTTTTGGTTGTAAGAATATTGGTCTTGGCAGTATCCCCGTGGAGATGCGGGGCACTTTGGAGGGCTACGAGGAGTTCCGAAAAACCTTCCTGCCCGTGGCAGAGAAGATTCACGATCTGGGCGCTACCTTCCATTA
>JAZNZT010000083.1:0-6830 GCA_045595075.1 Faecousia sp. | reverse complement strand
TGCATGATCTTCGTCACTGCGTAGCAAGTAACCTCTTGAACAATGGGTACTCCCCTACCGATGTTGCGGCTTGGCTTGGACACAGCAGTCCAAATACAACTTTCGGTTACTATGCCCATGCAAGCAAGGCTTCCAAAGAGCATATTTCCAATGCAGTACAGGGGTGGTTTGACACCAATCCGTTAGACAATCGTTAGATACGGAAAATCCCCAAAAACAAAATGGTCATAAAAATAAGAAAAACACCCTAAAACTGACTAAAAAGCCATGTTTTAAGGTGTTAATCTGGCAGGGGCACTAGGACTTGAACCCAGAGCCTACGGTTTTGGAGACCGCCGCTCTACCAATTGAGCTATACCCCTATATATCAAAGGCGGAAAGCCTCGTTATTTGTGGTGGGCCCTCAGGGATTCGAACCCGGGACTATCCGGTTATGAGCCGGAGGCTCTAACCAACTGAGCTAAGGGCCCATAAATATATGGCACCTAAGCACCATCGCGGAGGCTATTATATCACCCGCCCTTATTTCTGTCAAGGCTTTTCTTGGCAAAAAATCGCCGCACAGCAAGAAGCTGTACGGCGACAGATCAGTCTTTTTTCTCCGGCAGTTTGCTTTTGCGGCGACGGCGTCCGGAGGGGCGCTTTTCTTCCGGATCGGCTTTTTCTACCCGCCGGGCGTAAGCCTCTGCGGCCTCGGAGGTTGCCTCATAGGTCAGCCGGCTTACCCGGATCGTGCCGTCCGGCTGCTCCGACAGGCGGACACGGATCAGAAACTTTCCGTGTTCCGGGCAGGTGGCAAGGTCCATATACCTTCTGCCGGGCTGGGCGAACCAGCGGGAGCCAAGCATCTGCCTGCCGCAGGTGGGGCATTGATTCTCCGGTCCGGACATGGCGGAAAGGGCAGCCCGTTTGTCGGCATAATCGTAGAAGACCTTCCGGCTGATGCAACCGGGGATCTCTGCACCGTGAAATCCGTTAACATGCTCCTTCAGGGCCTGGCCGTATTCTGCGGCGCCCCGTTTTAAGTCCAGACGAGCGCAGATCAGAGCGGTATGATAGGCATCGCCCAAAGCATCATGGGCAGGTCGGGTAGGCTCGATCCCGAAGATCTCCATGGCGGTTTTCAGCGCCTTTTGTGCGTTGGAGCCGTCGGTCTGGGCGTTAAAGATCATCTGAGCGTTGTACCAGCGATCTACCCAGGACTGATCAATGCCGTAAAGCTGGAGATTTTCCCGGAGCATGGTGATGTCGTCAAATCCCCAGGTCAGGAAGATCACATCCTCGCCGCACCATTGGCGGAATTTCGACATAGCCTCTTTCATAGGCACGCCATACTCCCGGAGCTGCGCCTCCTTAATGCCGGTGAGCTTGCTGACTCTCCGGTTCAGGCGGCGGAAATATTTCGGTTTAATAAGGATCTGAAATTCGTCGGCGACCTGCTGATCTTCGGTGACCCGCACAGCGCCGATCTGGATGATCTCACCCCGAATCTGCACCGGCAGCACCCGCCTTGCGGAGGGAGAACCCGGCCAGGGCTGATTCCATTCCATATCCAAAACGATATAGTTCATTGCGTGAAACCTCTGTACTTATTATCTTACTGGGTATCATATCACATATTTGGTGATTCTGCAAATAGTAAGTTGTATTTCTTTTATATGTCAAAGGTTGGCTTGATCTGGTATTGTTTTTTTAACCAGTTTTGGGTATTTTCTTATAGCCAGAATGTGGTATGATGTAGAAAACGACAGGGGAGGAAACACTTATGAAAAAAAGCATCTCCACAAAGAAACTGGTGATTGCCGGACTGATGGCGGCATTGACTGTTGCAGGCTCTGCCCTGCGCATAAAAGTGCCTTTGGATATCTCCGGGTTTTCCGCTTTTCACCTTGGCAATATTATGTGCGCTCTGTCCGGTATTTTGCTTGGACCGTGGCTTGGCGGACTGGCTGCGGGCCTGGGCTCTGCTATCTACGATATGTTTGATCCTATCTATATCTCCGAATGCTGGATCACTTTCCTGACCAAGGGAGCATATGGCATGGTCGCCGGTATGGTAGCATGGTGGGGGACAGGGAAGACCTGCTGTAAGGGTGGTTATGTCCGTTCTGTGGCTGCCGCGGTGGCAGGCGCATTGACCTACGCGGCGCTGTATATGGCGAAAAGCTATTTTTACAGCGGCCTGCTGATTAGCGGACTGACTCCGGAGGCAGCGCTTCTGAATCTGGCGGGCAAGATCCCTGCTACGGTCTTTAATGCGGTGATCGCTGTGATCTGCGCGCCTATTCTTGCTTCGGCAGTGTCCCGGGCGCTTGCGAAAAGCAACCTGTCTCTGGAATGAAATGTATACGAAAATACACCTGCCGTGGCAGGTGTATTTTTTAGTTTAGAAAATCTTTTGCATTATTTACGTTTACCGCAATGTGGTCGATCAGATACTGCTTGTCGGCAGACTGACCGGAAAGCAGTGTTTCTATGACCCCGGCGGCCATTTCTGCCTGCTGCAGCTGATGATCCATAACTGTGGCGGTCATCTGTCCTTGGGTGATTTGACGGAGCGCCTCATCCGCGCCGCCGATTCCGACCACATAAATATCTTCACCGGTGTGTCTGCCACCGTCCGCGACAGCGGAGATCGCGCCCAGTGCCGCTTCGTCGCTGTTGCACAGGATCAGCTCTATATCCTTGCCCATCTCAGAAAGATACTTTTTGCAGTATCTTTGCGCGGTGTCCCGATCTTCACAGGAGGGGATGCAGGCAAGCTCATTCAGCCGGATTCCGGCTGCGGACAGGCCGCTCAGAGCGCTGTCAGTACGCAGGGAAGTGCTGATCTTTTCCGGGGAATCCTGCAAAAGCAGATAACTCAGCACACCGTCGTCGTTGATATCTCCCTTGTCGGGTAAAGCGCAGATCAGCTCTGCCTGCAGCTTTCCCGGCTGACTCAGATCGCAGCCTACGAAGCTGATCCGATCCCAACCCGCAAGACTGTCTTCATCAGGAGCATTTCCGATGAGGACAGTGGGGATATTCTCCTGCTTGACCAGCTCTGTCAGTTCTTCGGCTGTAGACGTCATGACCATGCTCACAATCAACCCGTCGCAGCCCTCTTCGGACAATTCCTTTATCTGGCTATTCTGTTTGGATTGATCGTTGCCGGCATCCAGAAGCCGGGGAGTGTACCCTTTTGTTTGCAGCGCGTCGCAGATCTGCTGGGCGTATACCCGGTCAGCCTCCAGATTGCCCATGCATACGCCGATGACTGTGCCATCATCTTCCGAGGGGGCAAAAAGAAGAGCAAGGGTGATGACGGCGGCGATCAGAATGATGCCTGCGCCAATGTATAACAAGATCCGTTTTCGATCCATATAGATAGCTCCTTTTCTGGGAGTATTTGCATGTATCAAACCGAGTATACCACTTCTCCGGCAAAAAGCAAACCTTTTCTGACGAAAACCGCCCCAAGCCTTCCCCTTGAGGGGAAGATGTCCAGTGCGCACACTGGGTGGATGAGGTGGAAACAGAAAACACACCACATCAGTCAGTCTGTTCGGCTGACAGCTTCTTCTCAAGAAGAAGCCTTTGCGCAAAAGGTGTTCTGAGCATGCAGAGATAACATGGGATTATACATTATAATAATAGATATAACAGGAAAATTGCGCAAATTTCTATTGACAAACATGGTCAGGCAGTGTTAGAAGGAACCCAAATAGTGTGGTGTGGTATCTTCTGGTAAGGAACTGCATTATTGAATTACATAAAGAAGGAGCGGAAGGACATGCAGATTACGCTGGTCTGCCACAGCCCCAGGCTCCCCGGCAACCCCTATATTAACAGCGTAAATTAAGGAGGAAGAATCTTATGAAAAACATGATGCGGCGTACAGTTGCTTTCATGCTCATGGCATGTCTGCTTCTGTCCGTCATGGCTCCTGCGGCATCTGCTGTTGCCGTAAATGAGCCGGATGCAACGACCGGCGCCATTTCTTATTCCTGGGCAAATACCGTAGCCGGCGAATCTCTGGCAACTGCTACCGTAGGTAAAACATATGGTAACTTTGCCGCCCATGGTCGTGTAAAGGCCAATGTAAATCAGTTTCAGACTACGTCTTTTGCAACGGGAACCTTCTTTTTGCTGAAGTTTTCTATCGCTACAGCTGGCTACTACAATATTGCTCTGGATATTGCTGAGGCAAGAACAAGCACTACTGAGATCGATGTTCATTTCTTCCCTGAAAGCGCAATGAACGAGGAAATGACCAAGGCTGACAGAGAGGCTGCTGTTGCAGCTAACGAAACTCCCTACCATGTTGTGGTTGCCAATACGGCTACCAGAAATCTGTCTCGTGTCCTTTTTGGTATCGCTGGAGATTATGTAATCGCCATTGAAATGACCAGCGAGACTGGTGTCAACATGAACTTTAAGGGCATGACCCTGTCTCCCTGTAATGTAGCAACCGTCGAAACAGCCTACGACTTTACAAACCTCGGCGCCCTTTTGGGAGCAGCCAAGGGCAACCATGCTTATTTTACCAATGCGAACGCTCAGGATCTTCTCGATGATGGCAAGATCAATTATCTTCCCTATGCTGAACGCCCCGGTGAAGGTGGCGGCGGTACAGTATTTGCTGAAAACGGAAAGTATGGCCACGGCATTTTCGCCCAGTTTTCCGGTGTAGGCGGTCTCTTCGCGCTTAAGATCGCCAGCCCCGGTGTCGGAATCTACGATTTCAACGCAGCCATTAATGGTTCTGCTACGGCTAACATGACCAGCAAGGGCCAGGTTTACGTGATGCCTATCGGCGATGTGGAAGATGCGCTTGCAGCTGTTCAGGAAACAAATCCGGATGCAACCGAGGGGATGCCATCTATAACCTGATTCAGAGCGATTACGCAGGCAAGCAAATTTTTGAGGGTAGCTTTAGAACAGCTGCCATTTCCGGTACTGTTAATATTTAGTCTGCTGAAGATCATATTGTTGTATGCTATGCCGCAGCCCTTCGTGCGAACGCTGGCTCAAGTACTGTTGCATGGATGAGAATGGATAGTTTCTCTCTGGCGAACAAAGCTTCCTTCAATAGTCTCGATGCAGCCCTTGCTGCCACCGACAGCAAGTTTGACACGGTCAAGCTGCAGGACAATGTGGATCTGGATGGCGCTAGCTTGACTGTCAGCACCGGCGCTGCCCTGGATCTGAACGGCTACAGCCTGGATGCCAAGGTGAATATCACCAACGTCAGCCTGGAGGATAGCTCCAACGGCGCAGGCTCTGTTTCCAATGTCACCAACGTGGCTAAGGACAACGGCGCAGTTCTGATCAAGGAAGGCAATGCTGTCAAGGCATACAACTACACCGCTAAGCAGAGCGGTTATAAGGCATCTGCAACCAAGGAGAACACCTACGAGTTTTGGTTTGATGCTGACTTTGCTGATGATGTTTACGCAAAACTGACTGCAGCAAACGGTTTCACCATTGGCGTAGAGCTGAAGCTCAACGGTGAGGTTGTTGCTATCGTTGATATGGATGCTATGGTCCAGACCTGGATTGCAAACAAGGGCCTCACCGCTGAGGGCGAGAACGCCGGCTTGGGTATTGAGATCACCGGTATGGAGACCCTGAAGGAAGGCGATACCATTACCGTGACCCCCATCCTCACCGATGCTTACGGCACATCTGCATTCGGCGATGTGATTACCTATACTGCTCCTGCGGCAGATGCAGAATAATTAAGGAGGTAAACAGCAATGAAGAAGATTTATGAAAAGCCTATGGCTGAGCTGGTGACCTTCCAGTCTGAGGAGAACATCACCGCCAGCGTGCAGGGCCAGGCTCTGTTCGGCCTGTTCCCCAGCGATCTGATCCCCAACAACTAATTTCTAATCGCAAAAACGGCGTGGATTTCGGTCCGCGCCGTTTTTTTACCTGTCATTGCCAGGAGCATAGCAACGTGGCAATCCGTTTCCTCCTGTCATTCTGAGCGCCAGCGAAAATCCGCCCCTGTTGTTTTCATATTGACAATCCTTACTTATAAATGGTACAATAACCAAAAGAAATCCCAATACGGAAAACGAAAGGAAACACACATATGAAAAAACAGTGGATACTCATTGTTGTTTTGGCTGCCCTGTTGATTACGGGTGTTATTATTGCGTCTCGCAGCTTCCCTGATGTTGACCCTATGCCTTCTGAAAGCAGCACCCAAACGACGGCGTCGGATACGACAGAGGGGTCCTTTGAAGATACATTCCCCACAGTTTCCTACGAAGAATATCAGAACATGTCCGGCGAGGACCGGCAGGCATACTATGAGAAGTTTTCCTCTTCGGATTCCTTTGATGCATGGTTGAAGGAAGCAAGAGAGGCGTATGAAGCCCATAAGGCAACCACACCGACCATTAACGGTGACGGCCCAATTGATATTGGCGACCTGATCGGCGGTAATAACGGATAAAAAGGAACCCCCCGGTAAAACCGGGGGTTCTTCATATGCGGGCATAGCCCTATGTTCCTCGCGTAACACGTAAACGCGTAATTCTGTACTGCCTGCCGCGAAATAGGTAGCTATTAACTCACACTTTTGCGTTTGAAATAGTCAACGTTTGTTTTCCGAGTGCTTTCTTTCGCATTAAATAACATCTATCTATAATTACATTTCTAATTGCTTTCTATTTTACATTGCGGTATAATTGCGGTACTACTCATGCTCATATGAGTGCCTCCCTGTTTTGATTGTTTGTGCAGTTGGCGGACCGCACCTATAATCTTAACAGGGATTTTTACTCGCCGCCATAGGCTTTATTGAACCACGCGTCTAACGCGTGGTTTTCTTTATA
>JAZNZT010000082.1:0-2186 GCA_045595075.1 Faecousia sp. | reverse complement strand
GAGAATACAGGGCAGCCGTGGCGCCGATGGCCGCAATGCCGGTTTCTCCCAGATGATAGCCCACCACCATGGTGTCTGCCATACTGTACAGCTGCTGAAAGATGTTGCCGATAAACATGGGCACCGCAAAGGCCAGGATCAGAGGAATCGGATCCCCCTGGGTCATATCCCGCACCCGCATGGCCGGTTTTGCCATAATCATTCACCCTTCCCATCCGATTTTCGCAGCCACGGGCAGAGAGGAACCTTCGGAATGTATCCTTGCTTTTGATCCTCGGCTGTGATACAGTATCATTATACATTCCGGTAGTAACTACCGGTCAAGAGGAAATATTGCCGAAATCCGGAGGGGAATTATGTACACAATGAAAGAAGCCTGCGAAAAGACAGGCCTTGCGTATGAAACGTTGAAATTCTATTGCAACCAGGGTCTGGTCCCCAATGTCAAACGGGACAGGCAGAACCGCCGTGTCTTTGATGACCGGGACATTGCCTGGATCAATTCCTTGAGCTGTCTGAAAAACTGCAATATGGGTATCGCGGAGATGAAGGAATACATCGCCCTCTGCCTGGAGGGGGAACGCTCCATCCCCAAGCGCAAGACCATTCTGGATGCCAAGCGGCAAGCCCTGAAAGCGGAGCGCAGGCGGATCGAAGAGGCCATCGCCTACATCGATTGGAAGCAGGGTTTCTATGACGATGTGCTGTCCGGAAAGATCCGCTATGTCAGCAACCTGATTTCTGTGGAAGAATAAGGCAATGGTAAGAAAAAAGAGGAAAACCGCGCAGGCACTATCCTGCGCGGTTTCTTTCCGCAAGGATAGTGCTGCGGCTATCCTGCGGCATCCAGCATATTTTCAATGAAGATTCCATATCCGGTATCCGGGGCATTCACCAGAACATGGGTCACCGCCCCCACCAGTTTTCCATCCTGGATGATCGGTGAGCCGGACACGAGTGATTGTCATTAGGGACAACATTTTTAGGTGTAAAACAGCCATGCACTTTTGATGCACATCTGCTGTGTATGCTCCTCATCCAATAAGATAAATTTGATTGGCAATCTGCTGCTGTTATTTGTAAGTGGCAGCAAACGAACTCTCCGGGATGAATCCGGTTTCTTCGGTATTGATAATGATCCAGCCGTCACCATCTTCCGGGATTCTGTGGCTATGTACATTGGCTTCCAGCTGTGAAAAGAATGTGCTTTTTTCAAGCCGGTCTGTTCCTGCCGGGATGACATCAAGGGCGGTAAATTCACGAACAGTACCGGAAACATTGAGCCGTACACGGTCTCCTTTTTGTATCGTCCCCTTTAATGTAAAGCCCTGCAATACGGCTTTCTTTTTCAGTTTCATAGCTCTGAGTATGAAGATTGGGGGACTTTTGGGCATAGCAAAAACATTCTGCACAGCAAATACATTGCCGTCATCCAAATCAACAGTCTTCAAGAAGTTGCTGCATACACCATCGCGCAGCGCGAACAAAGCCTGTGCCTTTTCAAGAGGCATGCTGTGATGCTGCCTGATGCTGTAGTTCTTCTGCATAACCTGCATATATTCCGCTTCGGAAATCCACCATCTTCTTTGGGTCAGCAATTGCAAAATTGTCATGTGGCACTTTTGACACAAGGGACCGTCGCTGAGCATATGCAGATAATTCCTGTCCAGAAGTTTCACCTTGTTACCGCACAAAGCGCATGTGCTGCCATGAAGCTTCTTATCTTCGTTCGCCATATCACAGTACCTCCTTAAATAAAATAGGATTTGTACATTCATTTTATCACGAAATCACAGAAAATGACAGGGGCGGTTTACCCCTGTCATTGTTTTTTCCTGATGTTTACGGTGTGTTTTTTGATGAAGATGACGTAGCTGCATGAACGGGTGCTATGCACCCGACACCTCATCCGACCTCGCTGGCGCTCGGCCACCTTCCCTTCGAGGGGAAGTCTTTAGCTTGCTGCGGTCAGCATGTTTTCAATGAAGATGCCGTAGCCGCGGGTGGGGTCGTTTACCAGCACATGGGTCACCGCACCTACCAGTTTTCCGTCCTGAATAATAGGACTTCCGCTCACGAGTGATTGTCATTAGGGACAACATTTTTTAGGCACAAAACAGCCATGCGTTTTGAATACATGGCTGCGCGGTATGTTTCTTAGCCTATTCGACAAATTCAAAGTTGCT
>JAZNZT010000081.1:0-7028 GCA_045595075.1 Faecousia sp. | reverse complement strand
TGTGTTGTGAATACCTCTATCAGTCTCTAGGAAAGGTAGTGCCAAAGATAGGACAGCTGCATATGGTTACCTCCGCATATTTGCTTCTGCCGAATCATCGCCTGTACTGCTTCTAAGATTACTATACTATAAAACCGCTGGGATTTTCAATAGGAATCTCAGCCATTTGTAAAGCAAAGAAAATCCAACTCTCCTAAAAAAGTTGGATTTTCACCTTTATGCACTTTCAACAAAGTCAAAACTAACCCCACAGCTAACCCCATGGGTATTTTGGGTTTCTTCATTTTATGCCTAAAAGTTAGAAAAGCAACGGATTTCTTTTGAAATCCTGTGCTTTTTATGGTTGCGGAGGCAGGACTCGAATTTTAAATTTGTGAAGCATCTGGAATATTCAGTCTATTTTCGCGTCCTGATTAGCTTCTTTTGAGTCAAATAACCCATTATTTCCAAACGTTTCTTTTACGCATTTTCCCGTAAGGGAAAAACAAGGGAAACTTTGAACGTATTATGATTAGATGTACAGTACAAACTGCTGCCACCAGTGCCTATCTTCTACATAGCTACTGGAGGTGAAAGCATAACGATTGTTGACACTTTATCTCATAAATTTGTGCAGGCGGAACACACCGCCTGCACAATCTTTAGGGAAGAAAGATAATCAGATGATCATCTTATCAAGCTTATCAACCCTCTGAGTTTCTGTTCTTCTCAATCCATTCCACGGCAAAATCTACCAATTCCCGCTGCCGTATAAAGGTCAGCTGCCCGTTGCCAAGCATTACCTTACTGACCGGATGCATACTTTCAAAGGCTTTTCCGATTTCGGCAAAGTCTTCTCCATCCACGAAGAGGGTGTCGTATCGCTTCCACACGCGCTCACCGTTTTCGATAACAGCGCTGAATTCTGTACTGTTATGCTTGCCCGGATAGGTCGCTCTTACATCTGCCAAATGAAGGGATGTATTCTTATCATACCCAACACCAATCAGCAGCACAAAAGCATCCAGCTCATAGAGCTTTCCAATGGGAGACCCTTCCCCAAAAATATTGGAAAGATCGTGATCCGCAGTCAGGTATTGGGCGTGTTTTCCGTTGGCTGCCACAGAGCGGGCCGGGTGGTCGCTGCGCAAGGTACCGGGCCATTTGCGGAACATTTCTGCAACAGCACCCATGGTATTAGTGGGTGTAATATCCTTGTGATAAGCGGGCCAGTTTTCCCGAATGATAGGCCACCATGCCTCCGGTTCGTCCCAGTGGACACCGGCGCAAGGATCCAGATTTTTCCAGGATTGCGTAGGCATCACAATCGTACCTTCGTTGCCTACCGTTTCCAGCAGCGCCTCGATAATAATTTGAGCACCACCGCAGACAAACCCCAAGCTGCTTAAGGAAGTATGCACCATAATTGTTTGGCCGCTTTTTACTCCCAACGCAACCAATGCATCCAGAACATCCTGCTTTACAACAATCTTCCGTTCCATAAACAGTTTCTTACCTTATAATCTTCCGTAACGTCTCGTTGTTTCACGGATCCGTTCTGTCAGCGTTTCTTGCATGAAGCCTTTTCTGGCGCGCCATGTCCAGTTAGCGGAAGACAGCATACCAGGAACGTTCATTCTCGCAAATACTCCCAGTTCCAGATAATCCTGCATTTGAATGACGCAAAGGCGGCTGACCGAGCCCATCGCGCCACGAATCATACCCCAAGCAAAACCTTCTTCTTCATTAAGTCCAAGATAGTCTTTTGCCAGCGCAACATCCTCTGGTGTAGCTTCCTGAAGCCACTGTGCAACAGTCATATTATCGTGAGTACCGATATAACACACTGAATTAACAGGATATGTATGAGGAAGATAATCGGACTCTTCACGGGAGTCAAATGCAAACTGCAAAACCTTCATGCTGGGATAGCCCGATTCCAGCTGAAGCTGGCGCACTTCCGGTGTTACATAGCCCAGATCCTCTGCGATAAAGTCCAGATTCGGCAATGCCTCCCGAATGGCACGAACATAGTCCAAGCCGGGACCCTTCTTCCATGCGCCACCGGCAGCAGTTTTGTCACCGGCAGGGACAGTCCAGTAGCTTTCAAAGCCCCTAAAGTGATCCAAACGAACCACATCATACATTTTCGCCGCAGCAGACAACCGACGAATCCACCAGGCAAAGCCTGTTTTCTTCATCAAGTCCCAATTGTACAAGGGATTTCCCCAAAGCTGACCGTCGGCCGTAAAGGAATCTGGCGGGCAACCTGCAACAGCCGTAGGATAGCCATTACTATCCAACTGAAACATCGCTGGGTTAGACCATACGTCAACCGAATCCAGTGGAACATAGATCGGTACATCACCGATAATTTTAATGCCCCTTTCATTGGCATAGCTACGCAGCGCCGTCCACTGCTGGAAGAATTTAAACTGGAGAAAGTAATGAAACTGGATCATATCATGCAGGCTCTCACGGTAACCCTGAAGCATTTCGGGAACACGCATCATGAGACTCATGGACCAGTTCTGCCAAGAAGCACCATGGTATTTCTCTTTCATGGTCATGAACAGCGCATAGTCTTCCAGCCATTCGGCATTTTCCTCTACAAATCCGTAGAATGCCTGATCTGGTACAAATCTCTCATAAGCCAAACGCAGTATTTTGCATCGGTGCTCATACATACAGCCATAGTCTACACGACTCTCATCCTGGCTCCATGCAACGGCATCCACCTCTTCCTGCTTCAGCAGGTTTTCCTGAATCAGCATATCTAAATCGATCAGATAGTGATTGCCTGCGAACGAAGAAAAGGATTGGTACGGAGAGTCACCATATCCGGTGGGATTCAGAGGAAGAACCTGCCAGTATGACTGTCCGGCTTCACAGAGAAAATCCACAAATTCATATGCAGCTTTACCCATGCTGCCAATTCCATAAGGGCTTGGCAATGATGTAATGTGCATGAGAATTCCACTTTTTCTCATAAATAACTCCTTAATCGTCGATACGACGCGTGCTTTCGCACTGATGCAAAGAATAGGTAACGGACTCATGGCAAGCACCGCCACCATTCTCAATGCGGTCAATCAAAATTTCTACGCTTCTTTGCGCCATACTTTGGGCAGACTGAATCACAGTTGACAATTGCGGCACCATATAGGAACCCAATGTCAACCCGTCAAAGCCCATAACAGAAACATCCTTAGGGACTCGTAAGCCATTGTTATGCAGTGCTCGCATGGCACCGATTGCCATAACGTCAGCGATTGCAAACAGCGCTGTGAACTTCCGCCCATTGGCAATCAGCTGCTGGGTCGCATTGTAGCCATCCTGATAAGAAAAGCGAACCCCCTGATAATCTAATTCCTCATCATATTCGATTCCATGGTTCCGGAAAGATTGTAGACAACCTTCATAACGCAGACGGCTGGTATCAGACACCGTTCTGTCACCGCCTACAATCACGAACTTTCGATGACCCATAGCGATCAAAGAATCAATGGCACACCGTGCCGCCTGACGGTCATCCGTAGAAACACTGGATAAATTATCAAAGGGTAATCCAGACGCATCATTGGATACCAGGACGCATGGGATCTCGATTTTTCCAAAATCCTTGATGAAATTTAGGCTGTTTCCACCCAGAAATAGAATGCCCAGGGGTTTCTTTTCCCGGCACAGCTGAATAGCACGCAGAACCTCATTGCTGTCCTCGTCCATATAGTCCACATGAAGGGGGTAATGGGTTTTATCCAACAGTGCCTGGATTGTTTCGATCATTTCCCCAAACATTTCATTGGCGGTGCCTTTGACTACAACCAAAACAGAATTTGCGTGCTGTTTTAGCTGTTGTGCATTGGCATTGATTTGAAAGTCGTACATTTCTACAAGACGACTGATTTCAGCCTTGGCCTTTGCACTGACATTAGGATGATTGTTCAGCACTCTAGATACAGTTGCAACACTATATCCAGATATTTTAGCCAGATCTTTGATAGTCATAGCCACACCTACTTACTTCTAAAATAAAAGATATCAACCCTTCACTGCGCCAGCAGCCACACCCTTGATGATGTGTTTCTGGCAGATCAGATAGAATACGATTACAGGAACAATGCTCAAGAAGATCAGAGCCATGGTAGCACCAAGATCCACCGTACCGTAGCTGCCCTTCAGATACTGAATGTGGATGGGCAAAGTACGATATTCGGTGATATCCAGCACCAGATAAGGCAGCAGATAGTCATTCCATACCCACATAATCTCCAAAATTGCCACAGAGATCATCGTAGGCTTCATCATGGGCAGCACAACACTGAAGAAAGTGCGGAAGGGATTGCAGCCGTCAATCGCTGCAGCTTCTTCAATTTCCAGAGGGATACTCTTAACAAAACCCACAAACATAAACACAGCCAGACCTGCACCAAAGCCCAAATAAATAACAGGAATGGTCCAGGGGGTGTTCAGTTTCAGCGTATCCGCAGTCTTGGACAGGGTAAACATGACCATCTGGAAAGGAACCACCATAGAGAACACACACAGGTAGTACACAGCACGGCAGAACTTGGAATCCACACGGGAGATGAACCATGCCGCCATAGAGGTGCACAGCAGAATCAAGCCGGTAGAGAGCAGCGTGATCACAGTGCTGTAAAAAACAGATTTCCAGAAAGGATAGCCACCAAAGGTCATGCCCTTAACAAAGTTATCCCAACCCACGAAGTTTTCCTCATTGAGGAAAGCAAATGTCTCCGTTTTAACGAAGGTGTTACCCTTAAAAGAGTTCAGCAGAACCATCAGTACCGGGAACACATAGACCAAAGAGATTACGGCAAAAACCGCCGTCATAGCATTCAGCGCTGCTTTTCGGGCACGAAGATCATTTCCAATTTTCATTACTGCTGTACCTCCTTTTTACGAGTGGAAGTGAGCTGGAACAATCCGATGGTAGCCACCAAGATAAAGAACAGGACCGCCTTCGCTTGAGCAGTACCACGGGAGTTTACATTCTGACCATAGAATGTATTGTAGATATTCAGCGCCAGCATTTCGGTAGTATGGACACTAGAGCCATCGGGGTTGATAAGGTAAGGCAGGCCACCAGTTAATGCCAAGTTCTGGTCAAAGAGTTTGAAGCCGTTGGTTAGAGACAAGAACATGCAGATAGTAATGGAAGGCATGACATTGGGAATGGTAACCCTGAACAAACTCTGCCAGCCGTTGGCACCGTCGATACGGGCTGCTTCCAGCATATCCTCCGGTACTGCCTGCAAACCGGCAATATAAATAATCATCATATATCCGATCTGCTGCCAGCACATCAGTATAATCAAACCCCAGAAGCCCCAGGCACTATCGGTAAGGATGGACTTTCCGTAATTGCTGAGAATACCGTCGAAAATCATGCTCCAGATATAGCCCAGCACAATACCGCCAATCAGGTTCGGCATAAAGAACACCGTACGGAACAAATTGGCACCCTTGATTTTCTGGGTCAGTGCGTAAGCTATAACAAATGCCAGTACGTTGATCAGTATCAAAGAGACAATGGCGTACACAGCTGTGTAGCCAAAGGAGTAACGAAAACTCTCATCCAAAAAAGCCTTGCCGTAGTTTGCAAGGCCTACCCATTCCCACTTGCTGGTAGTTTTGAACTTGGTAAAGGACAAGAACAATCCCTGCAAAAACGGCCAAACAAATCCGATGCAAAATGCGCCAAACATAGGCCAGAGAAAAAGCGGAGCCCATTTACGGGTAGATTTGCGGATTATGTTGTTGTTACCAACTTTTTTCTTTTTCATGCATCTATCAACTCCCGGAACATTGATTATTTACAAAGCACAGCGCCAGCCTCCTGCGGCCGTTGCCGTGGTATAAAAGACGGGGCGAGCATTACGCTCGCCCCGTTGCGTACAGGGGATATGTTATGCTACGGATTAGCCGTTAGCAGCATTGTACTGAACAGCCCAGCCGTCAACGAATGCGGTAACAACGTTTGCCCAGTTAGCATCGGTGGGATCTGCGTTGTAAGCGTTCAGAGCGGAAACAGCAGTTGCGCGGTAAGCGTCAACATTGGGCTGATAGTTGGTGGCCCACCACATGTTGTAGCAGCCGTTAGCCAGGTATGCGTTAGCCTGTGCCAGGAAGGGGTTGGTGGACTCAGCAGCCTGCTTGTAGGGCATAACACCGAAGGTAGCAACTGCCTTCTCGGAAGCCTCGGGATCGGTGACCAGCCACTTCATGAAGTCCAGAGTAGCCTGGATGTCTTCCTCGGAAGCCTCAGCGTTGACAGCCCAGTAGTTCTCGGTACCGCAGTTCAGACCGGCCTTCTCTTCACCCTCAACACCGCAGTAGTAGGGGATCATGGTCAGGTCTTCAGCGTTCATACCCTTCTCCTGCAGACCGGACCACTCCCAGTTACCGTTGAAGTAGAACAGAGCTTCGCCGTTTGCAAACTCAGCAGCAGCATCGAAGCCGCCGTTTGCCAGGTCAGCGCGGGGAGTTGCGGAGTTGACGACCATCAGGTCATACAGGTTTCTGTAGTTGTCCATGTAGGTGCCCTTGATCTCAGCGGGGCAGGAGGTCCATGCTTCGGGAGCATCAACGGACTCGTAGTAGTAGTCCAGGTTGATCAGGTGGCCGGTGAAACGCCAGGAGGAGGAAGCATCGTTGCCGGCGGAAGCGAAGGCGGAGAAGCCCAGGCTGTCCTTGTTGGCGGTGATGTACTCAGCAACTTCCTTCAGGGTGGCGAAGTTGGTGATGTAGTCAGCAGCGAAGCCGGCCTTCTCGACCAGATCGTTGTTGACGATGATGCCGTAGCACTCATAGCAGTAGCCGATGGAGCACAGCTTGCCGTTCTCGTCATAGACGTTGTAGGCAACGGTGTTCAGCACGTTGTAGATGGGGGTGCCCTTCAGGTCCAGGCAGTAGTCGGACCAATCCTTGGCGGCAGCGGCGTTACCCACGACGAAAATGGTGGGAGCCTCTTCCTTGTCCATCTCAGCGGTCAGGGTGCTGTTGTACTCACCGGAAGCGGCGGTAAC
>JAZNZT010000080.1:0-3194 GCA_045595075.1 Faecousia sp. | reverse complement strand
TGACCGGGAACGGCTGCGGCAGCTGGGGGATATCGTCACCGCCAACATCCACCGCGTAAACAAAGGACAGACCCTTCTGCAAGCTGAGGATTTCTACGACGAGGAAATGAAGGTCATCGACATTCCTCTTTCTCCCATTCTCTCTCCCCAGCAAAACGCCGCCAAATTTTATAAGGATTACACCCGGATGAAGAACGCGGAAAAGGAGCTGACCAATCAGATCGCTCTGGGCGAGCAGGAGCTTGACTATCTGCAAAGCGTTTTGGAAGAACTGAACCGGGCCCAGACCGATGCAGAACTGGAAGAGATCAAACAGGAGCTGCAGGCCGGTGGCTATGTCCGTGCCGACAGCGGCAAAAAGCGGATGAAGCAGGCAAAGCTTGCCCCCATGCGGTTTGAGTCCACCGACGGCTATCCCATATATGTGGGACGGAACAACCGGCAGAACGAGGAACTAACTTTCCGGCTTGCCCGGAAGGACGATATCTGGCTTCACGCCCAGAAGGTCCACGGCAGTCATGTGATCATCTCCTGCGGCGGCACAACGCCCCCGGATGACACCATCACTCAGGCTGCTCAGCTGGCAGCTTACTACGCGGAGAGTACCGGAGGGCAGAACATCCCCGTGGATGTGACCCCGGTAAAACAGGTGAAAAAGACCCCTGGCGCCAAGCCGGGTATGGTGATTTACCATACCTATAAAACCGTCATTGTCAATCCCTACAAGGATATTGTTGTGGATGCGCTGAACGCAGAAAAGAAAACGCCCTTTTAACCACCCTAAAATATAGTAGTTGCGCCCTTTTGGGCGCAGCTTTTTTGCATAAACAGGCCGAGAAAACAAAAACTGAATTGCGTTCAAAAATAATTTATATTTCTGGCTATTGACTTTTTTAGCACTCTAGTGTATAGTGTGCTTAGCACTCAGAGAAAAAGAGTGCTAAACCGAGAGGAGGAACACTTGTGGAACTGACCGAGAGAAAAAAGAGGGTCCTGCGCAGCGTGGTTGACCTGTATATCCGGACAGCCGAGCCGGTAGGCTCTAAAGCCATTACCGAGCTGCCGGACATGAAGTATTCCTCCGCTACCATCCGCAACGAAATGGCGGAGCTGACCACTATGGGTTATCTGGAACAGCCCCACACCAGCGCCGGACGGATCCCCTCCGCCGCAGGCTACCGGCTATATGTAGATGAGCTGATGATGGATTACCGCCTGAGTATGGATGAGACCAAGTCCATCAACACCGCCATCGAAGAAAAGATGCAGCGTGTGGACAAAATGGTAGAGCGTGTGGCTAAGCTTGTTTCTCAGGCTACCGATCTTCCCGCTATTTCCGTGGCTTCCCGGCAGGGTGGCGCAACGGTAAAGCGGTTTGAGCTGATCTATGCCGGCGAGGGCAGCTTCATCCTGGTTGTTATGCTCAGTAACGACGAGGTGGTCAATAAACTGATCAAGCTGCCGCTGAATGTGGCAGAAGCGGAGTTAAAGCTTCTTGCCGCTGTTCTCAACGCCACCATGACCGATACCCCCGCAGAAGAATTCACCCAATCTCTTATGGAGCGGGTGATGCGCTCGGCAGGCGAGGCAGCAAGCCTTGTTCCCGTGATCCTTGAGTTCACCGCCGAGACCCTTCGCCGCCAGGGCAGCACCAATATGGCAGTTGCCGGACAGATGCGGCTGCTGGGCCAGCCGGAATACCGGGATGTGGATAAGGCCCAGCGGGTACTGACATCTTTGGACGAGGATGCTTTGGCAAATCTGCCTGCCGTAATGCAAAATGCCAGCGGCACAAAGGTTCTGGTTGGTCCGGAGCATGTTGCTCAGGAGCTGAAGGACACCTCGGTGGTCATGACCAAGTTCGACATTGGTGACGGCATGCAGGGCATGATCGGCGTGGTCGGTCCTACCCGGATGGACTATGCCAAGGTCACTGCACGGCTTTCCTATTTTGCGGAAAGTCTTTCCAAAATGTTCGCAAAACCCGAGCAGCTGCAGCTTTCCGATAGGCTGCCGGATGAGGAGGCATAAAATTGGCTAAGAAAGAAAAGAAGGAAACACCTGTTGAGGAAACGACGGAAACTGTAGAAACCCCGGAAACCGAAACAGTAGAAGCTCCCGCGGTTGACCCCTGGGAGGAAAAATACAACGCAGAACACGATTCCTACCTGCGGCTGGCTGCAGATTACGATAACTTCCGCAAGCGCACCGTTAAGGAAAAGGAACAGTCCTACGGGAACGGCAAGGCAGACGCCATCGAAAAGCTGCTGCCGGTCTACGACAATCTGGAGCGGGCGCTGAATCAGCCCACCGAAGACACCGCCTACAAAAAGGGCGTAGAGATGACCATGACACAGCTGGTGAGCATTTTTACCGGTCTGGGTGTGGAGATCTTTGGCAACGTGGGAGACGCCTTTGACCCTAATATTCACAACGCCGTAATGCACACGGAAGAAGAGGGCGTGGAAGAAAGCACCATCACCCAGATCTTCCAAAAAGGCTTTAAGTTGGGAGAAAAAATCGTGCGGTTTGCCATGGTGCAGGTCGCAAACTAACATTGTAAACAATTTAACTTTTATATAGGAGGAACATTATTATGGGTAAAATTATTGGTATTGACTTGGGTACGACCAACTCTTGCGTCGCTGTTCTGGAAGGCGGCGAGCCTGTTGTTATCGCTAACGCCGAGGGTGGCAGAACTACCCCCTCTGTTGTTGCATTTTCCAAGACCGGCGAGCGTATGGTAGGCCAGGTCGCAAAGCGCCAGGCAGTTACCAACGCCGACCGCACCATCGCTTCCATCAAGCGGCACATGGGTGAAAACTACAAGGTCACCGTTGACGGCAAGGGCTACACCCCCCAGGAGATCAGCGCCATGGTGCTGCAGAAGCTGAAGGCAGACGCAGAAAGCTATCTGGGTCAGCCTGTCACCGAGGCCGTCATCACCGTTCCCGCTTACTTCTCTGACGCACAGCGCCAGGCAACCAAGGATGCCGGCAAGATCGCCGGTCTGGAGGTCAAGCGTATCATCAACGAGCCCACCGCAGCTGCTCTGGCCTACGGTCTGGACAAGGACAATGACCAGAAGATCATGGTTTATGACCTTGGCGGCGGTACTTTCGACGTCTCCATTCTGGAGATCGGCGACGGCATCGTAGAAGTTCTTGCTACCGCAGGCGACACCCGTCTGGGTG
>JAZNZT010000079.1:0-34622 GCA_045595075.1 Faecousia sp. | reverse complement strand
CTTTAAGTTGGCAGGCAACCTCTAATCGCTGGGAAAGCGCCTCTAATTCCTGAATGGTGCATATATCATCAAAAAAAGCGGCACATTCCGCTTCAGTTTTGAGTGTAAGGATTGCTTTATAAAGTTTTAAAAATTCTTTTTTATCCATTTTAGGCATAGTTAATACTCCTATTCATATATTAAAAGCCCCCAATTTTAAGCACTTGGCAATTTTACCACATCACCGCACTAAAGTCAAGTAAAAAAGGCAATAATTTATTGCAGAAAATGAAAAAAGACAAGGCATTTAACCTTGTCTTTTTCTTTGGCGCGCTGGAAGGGACTCGAACCCCTGACCTACTGGTTCGTAGCCAGTCACTCTATCCAACTGAGCTACCGGCGCATACATGTCTTCTGTAACACGCCTGCATATAATAGCACACCGATATTGAAAATGCAAGCCTTTTTTTGAAAAAATACAAAAAAATTGGAATAGGTCATCTCCTTGACATCCCTGCAGAACTCGTTATAAAATATATGCAGTAAATTTGCAGGAGGTATTACGGGAATGAATAATTTATATGCAAAACTTCCCGGGGCGCTTCTGCCATGGTACGAGAAGAACAAGCGCGACCTTCCCTGGAGAATTGATAAAGATCCCTATCATGTCTGGCTGTCTGAAATTATGCTGCAGCAAACGCGTGTAGAGGCTGTAAAAGGATATTATACTCGATTTCTACATACTTTGCCTGATATATCTTCGCTGGCGTCAGCGGATTATGAGGTGCTGCATAAGCTCTGGGAAGGACTTGGGTATTATAGCCGGGTGCGTAATCTTAAAAAGGCAGCTCAACGGATCATGGATGACTACAACGGAAGTTTTCCGGGCGACTATAAAGCAGTCCTATCCTTGCCGGGAATCGGAGTTTACACAGCCGGAGCAATCTGCTCCATCTCGTTTGGTTTACCAACACCGGCAGTTGACGGAAATGTTCTCAGAGTGATATCCCGCTTAACAAATGATGATACCCCTATTGATCGACCTGCTTACCGGGAATTCGTTCGAGCAGCTTTAGCAGAGATATATCCGTCGGATACAGGTGGATTTACGCAGGCACTGATGGAGCTGGGAGCTACTGTGTGTGGACCCAACAAAAAACCGGATTGTGATCGTTGCCCTTGTTCTGACTTCTGCAAAGGGAAACTGTCCGGCAGAGCGGAGCTTCTTCCTGTGAGAGAACCGAAACGAGGGCGCAGGGAAGAGGATCGTACTGTATTTATTCTTAGCCATAACGGACAATATGCATTGGAAAAGCGTCCAGCGAAAGGTCTTCTTGCCGGGTTGTGGCAATTTCCGAATGTTGCAGGAAAATTAAGCACAGAAGAGGCGATTGCTGAGGCAGAGCGGTTGGGTGTTCGTCCTCAGGGTATACGAAAACAGATAGAAAGAAAACACATTTTTACTCATATAGAGTGGAAGATGCGGGGCGTCTATCTTGATGTATTACCTGAAAATGACGATTTTACCTGGCTATCGGCGGATCAAATACGCAAGGAGGCAGCCCTTCCAACAGCCTTTCGCCAGTTTTTTGAAGAAATTGATAGTTAAAGCGTCGCCTGTAAAGGCGGCGCTTCAACTATATATTGTGGTTTGTGTTGACTTTATGACACAAAATGGGTATAATATAGTAGATAAATTATGGAAATTACGGTGGTAATATTATGGCTGTAAAAAAACAGGAACAATACGGAAACTCCAGTATCTCCATGCTGAAGGGCGAGGAGCGTGTTCGCAAACGCCCTGCAGTTATTTTTGGCTCTGATGATCTGGAAGGCTGTAAGCATGCGGTGTTTGAAATTCTTTCCAATGCCATTGACGAAGCGAGAGAAGGTCACGGCGATCAGATTATCGTCACTCGATATGAAGATCTTTCTGTTGAGGTAGAGGACTTTGGACGGGGATGCCCCGTTGACTATAACGAGAAAGAAAAGCGCTATAACTGGGAACTTGTTTTCTGCGAAATGTATGCCGGTGGCAAATACGGTGAAAACGGTGAGAACTACGAGTATTCTCTGGGTCTGAACGGTCTGGGTTCCTGCGCTACACAGTATGCCTCTGAGTTCTTCGATGCAACAGTCCGTCGTGACGGCTTCCGCTATGATCTGCACTTTGAAAAGGGACGCAATAAGGGTGGCTTGAAGAAAGAACCCGCAGATCGGAAAAAGACCGGCTCTGTATTTCATTGGCGTCCGGACAAGCAGGTCTTTACGGATATTAATATTCCTGCGGAATACTATCGCGATGTTCTTCGCCGTCAGGCTGTGGTCAATCCCGGTGTAACATTTAAGTTTCGCAATCAGGTCGGCAAGAAGTTTGAGGAAGAGGAATACTGCTATCAGGACGGTATCAAGCAGTATATTGAGGAGATGGTAGGGGACAACGCCTTTACCATGCCTGTGTTCTGGCAGAAGGAATGCCGTGGACGGGATGCAGAAAACCGCCCGGAAATGAAACTTAAAATTACCGCCTCTTTTTGCTTTTCCAAGCAGCTGAGCCACACCGAGTATTATCACAATTCCTCATGGCTGGAATACGGCGGAAGCCCCGACCGGGCGGTCCGTTCCGGTTTCACCGCAGCGTTTGACAAATATCTGCGGGATACCAATAAGTATACCAAAAATGAAAGCAAGATTATTTTCCAGGATGTACAGGATAGTCTTGTGATTGTAACCAACTGTTTCTCCACCATTGGATGTTTTGAGAATCAGACTAAAAAATCCGTTAACTCCAAATTTACCCAGGAAGCTATGACAGCTTTTCTGAAAGAATATCTTCAGGTTTGGTTTATTGAGAATAAGCAAGAGGCTGATCGGGCAGCAGAACAGATCCTTATTAACAAGCGCGCTCGGGAGAGTGCGGAAAAGACCAGAAGTAACATTAAGAAGAACCTTGTTGCCAAGGTAGATATTGCTAACCGTGTTCAGAAGTTTGTGGACTGCCGCAGCAAGGATACCAATATCCGCGAGCTTTACATCGTGGAGGGCGACTCTGCGTTGGGCAGCGTTAAGCTCAGCCGTGATGCTGAGTTCCAGGGTATTATGCCTGTTCGAGGCAAGATTTTGAATTGTTTGAAAGCAGATTACAATAAGATTTTTGCATCTCCTATCATCACCGACCTTATGAAGGTTCTTGGCTGCGGTGTGGAGATTCAGGGCAAAAAGTCGAAGGAACTGTCCTCTTTTGATATCGACAACCTTCGCTGGAATAAGGTGGTCATCTGCACCGATGCGGACGTGGATGGTTTCCAGATTCGCACCCTGATCCTTACGATGCTTTACCGCCTTTGCCCCACGCTGATTCGGGATGGATATGTGTATATTGCCGAGTCTCCCTTGTTTGAGATCACCTATAAAGATAAGACTTGGTTTGCATATAACGAGTCTGAAAAGGTGAGAATTCTGAACGAGGATCTGGAAGGTAAAAAACCAACTATCCAGCGGTCTAAAGGTCTTGGTGAGAACGATCCTGAGATGATGTGGATGACTACCATGAATCCCGAGACCCGTCGTCTTATTAAGGTAATGCCTGAGGATGCGGAACGGACAGCCCATTACTTCGATGTGCTTTTGGGCGATAATCTCAGTGAGCGTAAGAATTTTATTGCGGACAACGGCGCCAGATATCTGGAACTTGCCGATATTTCCTAAGAGAGGTTCAGTATGGCACGAAAAAAGAAAGAACCGGAACAGAACAAGAAGAAAATCAATACCGATGGCGTTGTTGGCTTGGTAGGTTCTACTACCGAACAGGCGATTTCAGAGACCCTTGAGATCAACTATATGCCTTATGCCATGTCTGTGATCGTGTCCCGTGCAATTCCGGAGATCGACGGCTTTAAGCCTTCTCACCGAAAGCTGCTGTACACCATGTACAAGATGGGACTTCTTAACGGTGGCAGAACAAAGTCCGCCAATATCGTGGGTCAGACTATGCGTTTGAATCCCCATGGTGACGCGGCAATTTACGAAACAATGGTGCGTCTAGCCAGAGGCAACGAAACCCTTTTGCATCCTTTTGTGGATTCCAAGGGTAACTTCGGTAAGGTGTATTCCAGGGATATGGCATATGCTGCATCCCGATATACGGAGGCAAAACTGGACGGTATTTGCGCTGAACTGTTCCGGGACATTGATTCCGATACGGTAGATATGGTGGATAACTACGACGCCACCATGAAAGAGCCCAGCCTGCTGCCAACAACATACCCTAATGTTCTTGTGTCAGCCAATCAGGGCATTGCTGTCGGTATGGCAAGCAACATTTGCTCTTTTAATCTAAAAGAGGTCTGTGATACCGCCATTGCTCTGATGAATAATCCGGAGCATGATATTCTAGAAACGATGCCCGGACCGGATTTCTCCACCGGCGCAGAGCTGTTGTTTGACGAAACTACTACTCGAGAGATCTATTCCACCGGACGGGGCAGCTTTAAGCTTCGTGCAAAGTGGAGATATCTCTCCAAGGAGAATTTGATTGAGATTTTTGAAATTCCTTATTCTACAACCAGCGAAGCCATCATGGACAAGGTTGCAGAGCTTATTAAAGCAGGAAAAATCAAAGAGATCAACGATATGCGAGATGAAACGGACCTGGGAGGTCTGAAGCTCACTATCGACCTGAAGCGCGGCGTGGATGCAGAGAAGCTGATGCAAAAACTGTTCCGGCTGACACCGCTGCAGGATAGCTTTGCCTGCAACTTTAATATTCTCATTGCCGGTATGCCCCGGGTTATGGGCATCGGGGAGATCATGGAGGAGTGGACAGCGTGGCGGACGGAGTGCGTCAGACGCCGCATCTATTTCCAAATTCAGAAAAAAGAAGACAGACTGCATTTACTCAAAGGTTTGGAACGCATTCTGCTTGATATTGATAAAGCCATTCGTATCATCCGTGAAACAGAGCTTGAAAGCGAAGTTATCCCCAACCTGATGATCGGTTTTGGTATTGACGAGGTTCAGGCAAACTATGTTGCTGAGATCAAGCTGCGTAATATCAATAAGGAATATATTCTTAAGCAGACAAAGGCTATCGATGATTTGGAGCGGGAGATTGCTGACCTGCAGGCCACTCTTAACAGTAGTCGTAGGCTGAAAAATGTGATTATAAGTGAGCTGAAACAGGTTTCTGATAAATTTGGTCAACCCCGTAAAACGGAGATCGTCTATCAATCCGAGCTGATCGAGCCGGAGGAAGAGGAAGATGATATCCCGGATTATCCGGTCACTGTTTTTGTTTCCAAAGAGGGTTATCTCAAGAAAATTACACAGCAGAGTCTGCGTATGTCCGGCGAACAAAAATTTAAGGAAGGGGATAAACTGGAGTTTTCAAGAGAAACTACCAATAAAGCAGAAATTCTCGTATTCACCGATAAATTCCAGTGCTACAAATCCAGACTCTCCGATTTCGAGGATGGAAAGGCGTCCCAGCTTGGTGATTATCTGCCTCAGAAGCTGGGTATGGATCCAGGTGAAAATGTACTTCATGTGATCCTGCCCGGAGACTACAAGGGGTTCATTCTGTTCTTCTTTGAAAATGGTAAGGTGGCAAAGGTTCCTCTGTCTGCCTACGAAACAAAGGCAAATCGACGTAGACTTACTGGCGCATTTTCCGATAAGAGTCCTCTCAAGGCAGCGATGGCTTTAGATACAGATGTGCAGGTGGCCATTTATACAACAGACGGAAGAGCTGCGATTATCTCTACGGCCCTTCTGCTGCCTAAGACCACCCGCAATACCATTGGTGTTTCTGTAATCAGCCTAAAGAAGAAGGCTGCATTGGAGAGCGCTGTACTTCTGGAGAACAGCGGTATTGTTAACGCCGGCCGTTATCGGTGCAGGTCTCTGCCTACTGCAGGAGCGCTCCTTAAGGAAGAGGATTCCCAGGAAAAACAGATCAGTTTTGATATGTAACGGAGGAAATGTATGAAAAACCGATCCCAGACAATTGTGAATATCATCAAAACAACGATCGGTTGTGCTTTGTTTGGCGCTGGATTTAGCTTATTTCTTGAGCCCAATGGAATGAATGCCGGTGGAATATCGGGTTTGTCCATGGTGATTGTTCATGTGTTTCGGTTCGGAAGCATAGGTGTTCTCACTGCATTGATCAATCTGCCGCTGTTTGCAATTGCAGGCATTAAGATCGGCAAGAAATTCTTTTTCGGCTCGTTGATCGGCATGGTACTGAGTTCCACATTCATTGATTTGTTTGCTATGCTGCCATACCCAGAAACCGAGCCATTGATCGGCGCTCTTTATGGCGGTGTAATTTGCGGATTGGGACTCGGAATTGTGTTTGCTGCAGGCTATTCTACCGGCGGCTCCGATATAATCGTACGGTTGCTCAAGCGCAAATGGCCCAATGTTCCCATTGGTGTAATCAGCATTTGTTTTGACTTGATAGTTGCATCCCTTACAGGTATCATTTTCCAAGATATTTCCCGGGCGCTTTATTCCGGCGTATCGATCTTTGTGTCCGGTCGGGTGATTGATGCGGTAGTATACCGATTTGACTACTCCCGCGTGGCAATTATCATTAGTGAAAAATACGATGAGATTTCCCGGGTGATTGGAAATGAGCTAAACAGGGGCGCTACTTTCCTTCATGGCGAGGGAAGCTATACCGGCAAACGCACAAAAGTTATAATGACAGCCATCAGACGCCAGCAGCTTGCTGAATTAAAGTCTCTCGTGGTTGGCATTGATCCGGACGCATTTATCATTGTACAGGAGGCTCACCAGGTTTTGGGGGATGGATTTACCCGATATTCTAAGGATTCCCTCTGAGAAAGGAATCGGCATGAAGAAAAAGATTCTGATATTGTTTGCTGTCATTGTGCTTTGTTTTCCTTTGTGTGGGTGTAGCTTGTGGATGGATGGACAGTATACATCCATTCGCCCTCATGAGGAACAAAAACCTGCACCGGATCAGGAGGTTGAAGAGATCTCCAACTACACACAGCTTAGAGATGCCCTTGTAAATTTGGTTTCAGAAAGCAAAGAGAAAGCTTTATTTTCTATAGCCTTGCTAGATCAAGATAAAATTGATAGTTTTATGGAGCAGGCGATTTCATATGTTATGAATGACAATGCTGTGGGCGCATATTCCGTTGATGATATACGGTATGAGCTAGGCACCAATAGCGGAAAACCGGCACTTTCCTTGAATATATCCTATATTCATGATCGCACTCAAATGCTGAGGATCCAACGGGCTGAGACCATGGAAGACGCAGAGGCCTATATTGCTGAAGCGCTGGAGAATTGTGATGCTAATGTTGTTGTGCGTATTTCCCGCTATAATGAATTAGATTTGCTGCAGATGATTCAAGATTATGGCAATACCCATCCAGATACAGTAATGGAGATTCCTCAGGTTAATGTTGCAGTGTTTCCGGATAGGGGAGCGGAACGGATCATTGAGATTACATTTACATACCAAACAAGCCGAGAGGCCCTCCGTTCTATGCAAAATACAGTAGGCCCAATTTTTACCTCCGCAGAACTGTATGTCAGCAGTGACTCGGCGACAGAAGAAAAGTACTCCCAACTGTATTCTTTTCTAATGCAGCGGTTTGATTATAAAATACAGACCTCTATTACACCGGCGTATAGTCTTTTGCGTCACGGTATCGGCGATTGCAGAGCTTTTTCAAATGTGTATTCAGCCATGTGTCGCAGAGCAGGACTGGACTGTCAGACTGTATCCGGGACAAGAAACGGAGAAGCATGGTACTGGAATGTTATCTGCATAGACGGCGTTAATTATCATTTGGACTTACTCTCTGAATCCACTTCGACGGGTTTTTCACTAAAACATGAATCGGAAATGAATGGTTATGTATGGGATTATTCTGCATATCCTGCTTCGGTTGAATAAAGAAACATCGGAAGAAACATTGTTTCTTCCGATGTTTGTATAAAAAGATAATCCCGAATGCTCAGCATTCGGGATTTATGGAGCGGGTGACGAGGCTCGAACTCGCTACCTCCACCTTGGCAAGGTGGCGCTCTACCGGATGAGCTACACCCGCGGAACAAGAGCTATTATAACATGGATTTGACGGAAGTCAATACCGTTTTTTAAAAATATACAAATAATCTTGTTATTGTTATGTAAATTCTTAAATTATAATCTTAATGCAGAAAACCTTTTATAATGAATCGGAAATCAAGTAGGCCACTGTGAAATTTTGGACAAAATAACTAGTTGTAAACATCTTTATAATATTATATAATATTAAGGTTAAGACCAATTTAATTTTTGGGGCATTGAGGAGTTTTTCCTATGATTGATCGAAGCGAAGAACTTAAAAAATATCTGATACCGGGAAAGCATGTTCATTTGATCGGTATTGGTGGCGTTTCTATGCGTCCTCTGGGACTTGTGCTGAAAGAAATGGGAATGCTTGTTACCGGTTCCGATATGAACGCTTCTGTTTCTACAGATGAACTGATTTCCAAAGGCATCCATGTTGCTATCGGGCATCAGGAGAATAATATTGATGGCGCAGATTGTGTTATCCGTACGGCTGCGGCTCATAACGATAATCCTGAAGTTGCCGCTGCCCGCAGCATGGGAATCCCGGTGTTTGAGCGCGCGCAGGCATGGGGTGTGATCATGCAGGCATATAAAAATGCTGTTTGCATATCCGGAACTCACGGAAAAACAACAACAACATCTATGGTCACCCACATTCTGATGGAAGCAGGCTGTGACCCCACGGTTATGATTGGTGGTCATTTGCCTCTTCTTGGCGCTGGACATCGCGTTGGAGCCGGCGATACCATTGTTATGGAAAGCTGTGAGTATTGTGACTCTTTCCTGAATTTCTTTCCATCTCTTGCAATTATTTTGAATGTTGAGGCAGATCACCTGGATTATTTTAAGGATCTTGCAGATGTGCAAAAATCGTTCCGACAATTCGCTATGCTGTCTACCAACGGCATTCTTGCCAATGGGGATGATCCGCATGTGGTTAAAACACTGGAGGGATTGTCCTATACTTCCTTTGGCTTTGGGCATTCCAATAAAATCTGCGCTAAAAATATACATCCGGATTGGCGCCAATTCGATGTATTTTGCGACGATAAATTATACTGTCATATAGAACTAAAGGTTGTGGGAAGACATAATGCCCTTAATGCCCTTGCAGCAGCGGGAACAGCGTGGATGCTGGGTATTCCCGGTAAGGCTGTCAGTGATGGCTTGGTCACATTTACCGGCGCAGATCGGCGTATGCAGTTTAAAGGGACTTACAACGGCGCTGATGTGTATGATGACTATGCTCACCATCCAGACGAACTTGCCGCTACACTGGAGGCGGCACGCAGTATGGGATATAAAAGAGTTATTATTGCATTTCAACCCCATACTTATACCCGTACAAAAGCCCTGTTTCAGGATTTTGTAAGGGAATTAAAAAAGGCAGATCATGTAGTGTTGGCTGAGATCTATGCTGCAAGAGAACGGAATACAACAGGTATTTCATCTATGGATCTTCAGCAGCAAATTCCGGGGTCTGTGTATTGCAGCAACCTACCGGAGGTAACGTCCTATCTCAGATGCATTGCTTCTGATGGTGACCTAATTCTGACGGTTGGTGCAGGCGATATATTCCGCGCAGGTGAAGCACTTTTAAAATAAGCACTTTATTCTGTTGAAGAAAGAGGCGTTCCTTATGAAAAAACTTAATGTTTGTGTTCTGTTTGGAGGGATCAGTCCGGAGCATGAAGTTTCTCTGCGTTCGGCAGAATCGGTTCTGAAGAATATGGACGCAGAAAAGTATAATATTTTCCCTGTGGGTATTACGAAAGACGGTGACTGGATCCTATACGGGGGAACAGATTATTCACTTCTGCCTACCGGTGAGTGGATGGAGCATCCGGATAACCGCCGGGCTACAATTTCTCCTATTCGCGGGCAGGGTCTTCTGAGCTTCGAGGGTGACTGTGTTGTTCGGGAAATGATTGACGTGGTATTTCCGGTGCTCCATGGAGAAAATGGCGAGGACGGCGCTATGCAAGGCTTGTTACAGATGGCAGGGATCCCCTTTGTTGGGCCACATGTTGCCGCCTCTGCGGTATCTATGGATAAAACCTTAACAAAGCTTGTGATGGACAACGCCGGTATTACACAGGCTACATGGATGGGAGTCAAAAACACGGACCTGCAAAATCGCATGGACCAAGTTTTGGATGAGGCGCAGAGACGTTTTTCCTACCCTGTTTTTGTTAAGCCTGCGGGAACCGGTTCTTCGGTTGGCGTTTCTAAAGCCTCTGACCGGGAGTCACTGCGGGAAGCATTGCTATGCGCAGGTGTTTATGATGATAAAATTTTGATAGAGGAATTTATTCACGGCAGAGAGGTGGAAGTCGCGGTAATGGGCAATGAAAGCCCGGTTGCGTCTGTCTGCGGTGAGATCGATTCCGGGGCGGAATTTTATGACTATGATGCCAAGTATATTACGGATACTTCTGTTGCCTATGTTCCTGCCAGGATTTCGGAGGAAACAGCAGAGCAGGTTCGGGAATTGGCGATCCGGGTATACAGTGCTATCGGCTGCCAAGGGTTGAGCCGTGTGGACTTCTTTGTCACTTATGATGGCGACCGGATTGTCTTCAATGAGATCAATACATTGCCCGGCTTTACCTCCATTTCTATGTTCCCCAAACTTTTCGCGGCCAGCGGGATACCTTACAATGATCTGATCGACGAGCTGCTTCGGCTTGCTATGGAGGCGTTTTGATGAAGAAAACAGTTATGCTGTCCCTTCGGGGAAAGCAGAGCTATATGGATCAAGATCCTGAGATCATCGAGTTGGTAACAGAAGGAACGCTGGAGAAAATCGATGACGGTTGGAAATTGAGCTATGAAGAAAGCGCGCTGACCGGATTGGAGGGTGTGACAACTACCTTTCAGATCTTTCCCGGAAAGATTGTTCTCAGCCGTACCGGCAAGCTGAAATCCGAAATGGTGTTCCAGGAAGGGGAACTGCATGATTCCCTGTACCAGATGGAGTTTGGCGCACTTATGATCACAGTCTGCGCTACCCGTGTGGATCATGCAATAAGCGAAGACGGCGGCGTTGTGGACCTTGTCTATGGAATTGAGATCGAGCAAAGTGAAGGCGGCGTGATCGAATATCACCTGCAGATACAACCTAAAAATAGCTAATAAAAGCGTGTTGCCTATTGGGCAACACGCTTTTACTTTATTCTTCCGGTAAGTCTCCGCCACCGTCAGTAATTGCTCCGCCGCCGAAATCATCGGGGTAGGTAGGCGTTGTATCAGGGGTAGTCTCAGGTGTAGTTTCCGGGGGCGTTACAGGAACTTCTATCTTACAGATCTTACCGTCCCGTCTGCGGTAAATAGAGGTAGCTTCCAGCTCCTGGGAAAGAAGTGCCTTGGTTTGTTTGTCATATTTGCATTTATAGGTTTCTACCTCATAACCGTTATAAGGTTCTACAATGTAGTCGCCGTCTTCATAGCCTTGGGGGTTGTCGGCAGGGTAGGTAACTTCTACTGTTTCAGCGGGATCTTCCTTAAGGATCTTGTAATCCATCTCGATATAGTAATCCTTGTCATCTGTACCGATCAGTTCAACGGTGACTACACCGCCGTTTGCTTCTGCTTTGATGCATATTGGATAATCGGTGTTATTACGGAACATAAAGTCCAATGTGCCCCAGCTGACAACAGCGTCCATGCCATATTGAGCATAGGTGGGCAAGAAACCGTGATTATCCCGGTGTATAATCTCCAGATCCGCAACCAAAGTACAGTAGTACAGTGCGGTGGAAACCTGACAGATACCACCGCCGAGAGTGTATACTGTCTCATTTCCTGCGTAGGAAGGACCGGGCTTGTAACCGTTTTCTGCTGTACGTTCGCCCAATGCGTCATTGTAGGAAAAAACATCTCCCGGATAAAGGATCATTCCGTTGATTGCTTTACATGCGACCGCAAGATTGGTATCCCGGTTTTCTTCGCTTTCAGCCCGGGCGGTAAATGTTCCGAGCACATCCCGATATAATGTATTAGAAATAGAATCGGAGGTAATTTCCGGAGCGATTTTTGTAAACGGGATTTCCAAGGTTTCGCCGTATTTTGCGTTTTCGAGTTTTTCCTTTACGTCTGCAACTACAAATCCATAGCCATTGACTTCTTTGATGACCTCAAAGGTTTCTGGGTCTATCTTAGCATCCACAGGGGCAATACAATACTTATCATGAATTGCCTGAAGATCCAAAGCATCAGGTTCTACAACAGAACAATTTCCTTCTGCGGTAAATGTATTGGCGTTATACGCGCTCAGGACCGCGTCATACAAGGCGTTAAGGTCAAGGGCATACTCAGGAGTACCTATTGTAATAACAAGGGTTTTGTCCTCGTCACCATCAATTTTGTAAGAGGTCTGAGAGAGGGTGCTGCTGTAATTTGCGCCAAGCGCATTGATCGCATTTTTAATCGCTTCTGTGTCTAAGGAAAGATAAGGCGTGATATCTACCGCGTAGCCGTGAGTTAATGCAGTAAGCTGGTCTTTTTGTTGCTGAGAGGAGGTGCCGGTACGTCCAAAGTTATACGCAGCCTCCACTGCAGCATCTGCATCCAGCTTGGCACCGGTTAAAGCAGGAGAAAGTTCAGCAGTTTCATCTAGGACCTGCACGACCATAGTTTTTACAGAATAGGTATCTTTCGTTGCCAGGCGAACAGCGTTAATAGCGTCCGTTTTTGTCATTCCACCAACATCAACGCCGGCAACAGTAATATTTTCATAAATCAGACCGTTGTCATCGTATTTCGAGAAATAGGAGACACCGGCGATTATTCCGGCAATGATCGCAATAACAGCGATACAGATGGTAATAATAGCGGCTTTGCGACCGTTACGATTTTTCTTTCCTTTTGCACTTTTTTGAGACCTGGAAGTGCTACGGTATGAACGTTCCTTATCGGCCTCAACGCGGGCTCTGGAACGATTGTTTGCTTGATTTGCCATGGAAGATCACTCCTTAGTAAGAGAGGTTATATCGATATCAAACAGATATAGTAATATAATTGTCAGATTCAGTCTCATTATATCATATAACAAAATAAATGCAAGTTAAGGATTGCAACATCTGTCATAATGCTGAATCAGGATTTTTGCTTGACGTAGACTATCCACTCCGGATGCCAGTTTAAGCCGTAGAGTAGGTTGTTTCGCCGCTGCCACCAGCTGAACCCTTGTTTTGTACTGTTCGATAGAACACAGGGAACTGACAGCCTCAAAATTGAGATTTGACAGGGTAAACAGCACATCTCCGGCTTTTTGACGGATATCCACAATGCCCACTTTTCTGGCATTGGCACGAAGAAGGGCGATTTCAATAAGGTTGAGCACACCCTTCGGTGGATCGCCATATCGGTCAATAATTTCGTCCAGCAGATCGTCAGCATCCTCCTGGGAACGGATCGCAGCCATACGGCGGTACAGGTCCATTCTTTCCTCGCCGCGAGATACATAATCTTTATCCACATTTGCAGTGACATTCAGGTCCGCAGTACAATCCGGCTCTTTCGGTTTCTCACCACGCTCCTCCAGAACAGCCTCATCCAGAAGCTTCAGATACATATCGTAGCCGACTGACATCATATGTCCGGACTGCTCCGCACCCAGCAGATTGCCTGCGCCGCGAATTTCCAGATCCCGCATTGCGATCTTGAATCCGGATCCAAACTCTGCAAAGTCACGGATGGCGGAAAGTCTTTTTTCAGCAACCTCTGTCAGAGACTTATCCGGACGGTAGGTGAAATAGGCGTAGGCGTGACGGGTAGAGCGACCTACCCGGCCACGAAGCTGATGGAGCTGGCTCAGACCGAATCTGTCTGCATTTTCAATGATAAGAGTATTGGCGTTGGGGATATCAAGGCCGGTTTCAATAATCGTAGTACAAACCAAGACCTGAATATCTCCGTCAGCCATGGCGTGCATTACATCGCCTAACGCGTCCTCAGTCATTTTTCCATGGGCGACGGCAATGCGCAACCCAGGGATGCGCTGTTTCAAAGCTGCTGCGCAGCGATCGATGGTCTCCACACGGTTGTGCAGATAAAATACCTGACCGCCACGCTCTATTTCCCGACGAATTGCGTCATCCAGAACGGCGTTGTTGTGTTCCATCACAAAGGTCTGTACCGGATATCGGTCTGCAGGAGGTTCTTCGATTGTGGACATGTCACGGATACCGGACAGAGCCATGTTTAGGGTACGGGGGATCGGCGTAGCAGACAGGGTCAGGACGTCAACACCCTTGGAGATCTCCTTTAGCCGTTCTTTATGGCTAACGCCGAAACGCTGTTCTTCATCAACGATCAGAAGGCCGAGGTCCTTGAATTCGATTGTTTTTTGCAGAAGCTTGTGAGTTCCGACAATTACATCCACAAGTCCGTCCCGAAGCTTCTGCACTGTTTTTTTCTGTTCCTTTGGGGAACGGAATCGACTCAACACATCTACGTTCACAGGGAAACCCCGGAATCGAGAGATAATGGTTTGATAATGCTGCTGTGCCAAAACGGTTGTGGGGACAAGAATTGCAGCTTGTTTGCCGTCCATTACAGCTTTCATGACAGCACGCAAAGCCACCTCCGTTTTTCCAAAGCCGACATCGCCGCAAAGAAGGCGATCCATGGGGGTGGGGGACTCCATATCAGATTTGATTTCAGCGATGCAGCGCAGCTGATCGTCGGTTTCCGGATAAGGAAAATTATCTTCAAACTCAAACTGCCATGGAGAGTCTGCGGCAAAAGCATATCCCTCCTGCCGCTTTCTGGCTGCGTAAAGCTGGATCAGTTCACCGGCCATATCCTTGGCGGCTTTTCGCGCCTTTGTTTTCGTTTTCTGCCATGCATCCGAACCGATCTTGTTCAGTCTGACATTGGTGTCTTCGCCGCCGCCAATATACTTACTGACAAGGTCAAGCTGGGTTGCGGGCACAAAAAGGGTATCACTGCCTTGATAAGCGATTTTTACATAATCCTTAACTGCGCCGTCGATGCGGATTTGTTCCATAGAAACAAATCTGCCGATTCCGTAATTTTCATGAACAATAAGATCGCCGGGGGTCAAATCGGTAAAGGAATTTAACTTTTGCCGGTTGGTTGCTGTCTTTTTGACTTTCTTTTTCTGCTCAGGCTTTGCAAGAAGCTGTCCTTCTGTCAACACGGCAAGTTTTATGGCTGGATATTCCATGCCATAGGGGAGCGTTCCGTCTGTTAGAAGGATCTGACCGGGATGAGGCATGGATGTTAAGGGGATGCATATAAAGGAAGATAACCCCTTTGCAGTCAGCATCTCCTGTAAAAGCTCAGCTCTGCGTCGAGAACCGCAAAGTACAAGGGAGGAGAAATCCATTTTTTGATAATGAGATAAATCTCCGACTGCGGTGTCCAGACTGCCACCGTAGCTGGGAAGTTGTTTGCAGGTTGTTGGAAGAAGATGTTTTGGGGGACACGCTTCCGGGTAGGATGAACCGCCAAAAGCGTCAAAATACAAAAGCGTTTTTCCTTTTAGGGAGTCACAGAAATCCTCCCATTGACAGACATAATCGCACAGCTCGCCTGCAAGCAATCCTGCTTGAAGAAGACTGTCCAGCTGCATGCCTATTTCTTCCACACGGGTTCGTGCCGAACGGTGCAGGCTTGACTGGTCACACAGTATTATCAAAGCGCCTTTCGGAATAAAGTTCAGAGCAGTTGCATGCTCCGGATAAATTAAAGACATGTATCTGTCGGATGCGGGATTTTGCAGGCCATTCGTGTATTTATCCAAATCCTTTTCCAAAGTAGAGATCAGATCCTCGTTTGGCGTTTTACGCCTGCGTTGGCGCGCGATAAGGTTCTGAATATCTATGCACAGGCCGTTTAATCCTCCCGGATGCAGTCGAGGTTGTGTTTCGCCAACCGGAAGTACGACAACTTCGTCGGTGTTCTCGGTGCGTCGCTGGGTGTCAGGATCGAAATATCCAATTGTATCCAGCTCATCTCCAAAAAATTCAGCGCGGAAGGGACGGTCTGCGGCAGGGGAGAAGATATCTAAGATACCGCCTCTTACAGCAAACTGTCCCGGACCCTCTACCATAGAACAGCGGCTATATCCGGATTCTGATAACTGCGCTTCCAGCGCTTCTATCTGATATGTCTGACCGATTTTGAGGGTAAAGCTTGCCTGCATGAGTACGTCAGGAGGGATAGTCCTCTGACTCATAGACTCCCAGGACATGATCTGCAGCATTGTTTTTCCGGAATAAAGGTCATAAAACTGGCGCAAACGTTTTTGCTCCCAGCCACGGGAAACAACAGAGGAATCATATAAGGTAAGTTCGCGACTGGGCAGTACAGGAAGATCTGTTCCCATAAAAGCTTTTAGCTCATCCTGCAGCCGCCTTGCAGCCATGTCATCTTGACAGAGCATGACTATGGGGCGGTCCAGCTCGGACCGGATACCGGCAATAAAATGACTTCTGTTAATCTGACCAATACCGGTTACAGCAGCGTTTTCTCCATTACGGATGGCATCCAACAGAACACAGTATTCCGGTATTTGTTTAAGTGAATTTAAAAGTTTTTCCATAGCCTACCTCACATTTTGCTCCACGACAGAACGCGGAAAGGGGGAATTTGCCCCCTTTCCGTGGTTTGTAAAAATATAGATTATTATGGGTGACTTCCGTTGAAACGGTTTGCGGCTTCATAAATCCCTTTTTCCACAATACAAAGCGCAGCATCTGCAGCCTGATCAATGGAATAGCTTGCCGCCTTCTCATCGGATGCAGACATTGTAGAAAGCACCCAGTCTGCCAGGTTATACTCCGGATTTGGCTTGGCGCCTACGCCAATTTTTACACGGGGAAAATCCTGACTTCCTATTTCAGAAATAATGGATTTGATCCCGTTATGACCGCCTGCAGATCCGTCTTGCCGGATGCGTAACCTGCCGGGCTCCAAAGAAATATCATCGAACATCACGATGATTCGTTGGGGAGGAATGTGGAAATATGCAGATAACTGCAAAACAGAATGCCCGGACAAGTTCATATATGTCATAGGCTTTAAGAGGAACAGTTTTATGCCTTTATAGGTAGTCTGCCCATAAAGACCCTGAAACTTACTTTTATCAATTTTACAGTTTAATTTATCCGCAAGAATATCTATGGCGCGAAAACCGCAGTTATGACGGGTCTTCTCATATTCCCGGCCTGGATTGCCAAGCCCTACGATCAGCCAGCTATCGCTTTTCTTACCAAACACAGCTTAGAACAAATCGGCAATGGAGGTGCCGCCGTGGATATGAGCAATCGCCCGGGCAAAAATAGGAGCAACATCCAACTGCTTGATCTTGTCAGAGGGACAGTTCTCAACCAGAGGGATGGTGTTATGGACAACAAGCTCCTTGATTGCACTGGCGTTGATGCGCTCAAAGGCAGGACCGGACAGAACGCCGTGAGTAGCGCAGGCGTAAACTTCCTTTGCACCACCGACCTCGACAAGGGCGTTAGCGGCATTGCAGAGGGAACCGGCGGTATCCACCATATCATCGTAAAGGATGCAGGTTTTGCCCTTAACATCGCCGATAACATTCATAACCTCGCAAACATTCGCCTTTTGACGACGCTTGTCTACGATAGCAAGACCCATGTGGACCTTTGCGGCAAAAGCGCGGGCGCGGGCAACAGAGCCAACATCAGGGGACACAACAACAAAATCATCGTGATTGTAGACATCCTCAGGGAACTTATCCAGATAGTATTTTACAAAAGTGGGGTTGCCCAGCAGATGATCAACAGGGATGTCGAAGAAACCCTGGATCTGGGATGCGTGCAAATCCATGGTGAGGATTCTGTCAGCACCGGCAGCAGTCAGCATATTTGCAACGAGCTTAGCAGAGATAGGATCGCGGCTCTTGGCCTTGCGGTCTTGACGGGCATAGCCAAAGTAGGGGATCACAGCGGTGATACGACCTGCGGAAGCACGGCGGCACGCGTCGATCATGACCAACAGTTCCATCAAGTGGTTGTTTACAGGCTTGCAGGTGGACTGGATCAGAAACACGTCAGCGCCACGAACTGTTTCTTCAAGAGATACAGATACTTCACCATCGGCAAATGTTTTCACAACACCTTTACCCATGGGAAGACCCAATTCCTTGCAGACAGTTTCTGCAAAAACAGGGTTTGAGTTACCGCAGAAAATCTTGATATTATCACCGTACGCAATCATCTGGGAATTACCTCACTTTATTCTTTCTTTCATTTTCTGTTTTCAGACAGTGCTGAGAACCATATGAAAATATTATAGCACTAATATACATAAAAAAGCAACACTTAACTGGGTAAAATAACAACTAAAAAAACATTAAAAAATGAGCTTGCTTAGGGTAATTCCACAACAGTGTGGATCAGCAGTGATTTATCTGCGGAGGGTATAGCTGTTTTGTCTGCGTGTTCCGTCGATGTATTCGGCGTAATCAAGGATGATTTCAAATCCGCAAAGTCGATGGATAGCCAAAGAGGGCAGGTTTTGTTTGTCTACATGAGAATATACAGGTTTGTTGATACCGGACAAAACTGCGTCCATAAGTTGTTTTGCATATCCTTTTCGGCGATGCATCGGCGCTGTCTCCAGGGCTTCTAAAAGATAGCCGTCAAGATATGGCTCCAATCGCAAAGCAGACAGATACTGACCACCCTCTTGCAATACATAGTATCTGACGTCATCTGTCTGAAAAAATGTGTTTTTTAAATATGCGTAGAAATCCTGTTCAGCCTCCAGAATGCCGGCAGAGGCATCTATTTTGGGATAGAAGATCTTAGCGTTTTCAATGTTACCTTCCAAGTAGACATTCATCAGCTCCTGAAACGCGATATCTTTTATGGAACGAATCTCCAGTATCATTGCATTCTCCTAAAATTAGATACGAATGCTTCAAAAAGTGCAAGTAATAGCATGCACTTGAAAGCTGAACATATCTTAGCATAACGTATTTTACGTGTCAACGTGCACAGTGGGGTGGATGGGGTCTCCTTGCGAAATTTTGTTTGAAATTTGTCTTGTACTGCATAGTGTTTCGTGGTATAATACTATGAACAGCTTATATAAAAAAGCAGGTGTTAATCTATGAACGATACCATAAGGATCCGGGGCGCCAAGGAAAACAATCTAAAAAATGTAGATTTGACGATCCCCAGAGATAAGCTAATTGTATTTACAGGACTATCCGGCTCCGGAAAATCCAGTTTGGCATTTGATACGATCTATGCGGAGGGACAACGCCGATATGTGGAAAGCTTAAGCTCCTATGCCAGACAATTTTTAGGACAAATGGACAAGCCGGATGTGGTTTCCATCGAAGGACTTTCTCCGGCAATTTCCATTGATCAAAAGACGACCTCTAAAAATCCCCGATCCACAGTTGGCACGGTTACAGAGATCTATGACTATCTGCGTCTTCTCTGGGCAAGGGTAGGTGTCCCCCATTGTCCGAAATGCGGAAAGGAGATCACAAGACAGACTATAGATCAAATCGTTGACCGAATCGAGGCTTTTGGCGAGGGGACCCGGTTTATGGTCCTTTCTCCTGTTATCAGAGGCAAAAAAGGCGAGCATGCAAAGGTGTTTGAGGATGCCAGAAAATCCGGATTCTCCCGTGTTCGTGTAGATGGGATCCTTTATGATCTGAACGAAGAGATTTCCTGCGAGAAGAACAAAAAGCATACGATTGAGATCGTTGTTGACAGACTGGTGATTCGGGACAATCAGAGACGCAGACTGGCAGATTCCGTAGAGACTGCCTGCAGTCACTCCGGAGGACTGGTGGGAATCGTTCTGCCTGATAATAGAGAGGAGTATAGCTTTTCTCAGAACTATGCCTGCGAGGACTGCGGAATTAGTTTGTCTGAATTAGAACCCCGTATGTTTTCTTTTAATAATCCTGCCGGCGCTTGTCCGGAATGTACCGGATTGGGATTCCAACTGGTTGCTGATCCGGATCTTGTGATTCCGGATAAAAGCAAGTCGATTTTTGACGGCGCTATTCAGGCCTCCGGATGGAGCAATGCCCGGACAGATTCTATTTTTCGGATGTATTTTGAAGCGCTCGCGAAGAAGTATCATTTTTCGCTAAATGTTCCGGTGAGTGAACTGTCGGAAGAAGCATTGGATGTGATTCTGTACGGCACACGCGGGGAAAAGCTTCATATGACCTATAACCGAGGAAACGGAATGGGTGTTCTGGAACAGCCCTTTGAGGGGATTTTGAACAATATTTCCCGTCGTTTCCGGGAGACCCAATCGGATGCAGCCAGGAAAGAGCTGGAAGAATGTATGGCGACATCCCCGTGTCCCTGCTGTCACGGCGACCGTCTTTCTGATATTGCCAGAGCAGTAACTGTGGGCGGTATAGGAATCATGGATTTTTGCCGCATGAGCATACAGCAGGAATTGTCTTTTATTGAAGAACTTCGCTTAGAGGGTAATATGGCTGTGATCGCTGAGCAGATCCTTCGGGAGATCAAGTCCCGACTGCGGTTTTTGGAAGATGTTGGGCTGCGCTATTTGACCCTTTCCCGGTCTGCGGCTACATTATCCGGCGGCGAGAGCCAGCGAATCCGGCTTGCTACTCAGATAGGATCTTCCCTGATGGGCGTTTTGTATATTTTGGACGAACCTTCTATCGGTCTGCATCAACGGGATAATGACAAGCTGCTGCAGACATTGAAGCAATTGCGAGATCTGGGAAATACTCTGATCGTTGTTGAGCATGATGAGGATACAATGCGGGCAGCAGACTTCATTGTAGATGTAGGCCCCGGGGCCGGCAGTCATGGAGGAGAAATTGTTGCCACCGGTTCTATGGAGGATATTATTAATACGCCCCGTTCAATTACAGGGCAGTATCTGTCCGGCTTCAAAAAAATTCCTGTTCCCAGCCGCAGAAGAACAGGGAACGGAAACTGTATTTCTGTTCACGGCGCAACGGAGAACAATCTGAAGGATATTGACGTGTCTATTCCATTGGGTACGCTGACATGTGTTACCGGCGTTTCCGGTTCAGGAAAATCCAGCCTTGTGGGAGAGGTGCTGGATAAGACCCTTCTCGGAAAACTGAATCATGCCAGAACCAGACCAGGCGCATGCCGCAGCGTAGAAGGTCTTGAACATTTAGATAAAGTAATAGATATTGACCAGAGCCCTATTGGCAGAACCCCTCGGTCCAATCCGGCAACTTACACCGGTCTATTTAATGACATCCGTGACTTGTTTGCTTCCACAGCGGACGCAAAAATGCGCGGCTACGGTCCGGGCCGTTTCTCGTTTAATGTTAAAGGCGGCCGTTGCGAGGCATGTTGCGGTGACGGATTGGTAAAAATCGAGATGCATTTTCTTGCGGATGTCTTTGTGCCATGCGAAGTGTGCCGAGGACAAAGATACAACCGGGAGACGTTGGAAGTTCATTATAAGGGCAAGAATATCGCGGAGATATTGGATATGACTGCCGAGGAAGCAGTGGAGTTTTTTGAGAACCTTCCCAAGATTCGCCGTAAAGCGCAAACTTTGGTTGAGGTTGGATTGGGGTATGTAAAGCTTGGTCAGTCAAGTACAACCCTGTCCGGAGGTGAGGCGCAGCGGGTCAAGCTTGCTACAGAATTGGCAAGAGTATCTACCGGGCGAACCATTTATATTTTGGACGAGCCTACTACCGGTTTGCATACTGCGGACGTCCATAAGCTGATCGATGTTTTACAGAAGCTGGTGGACGCGGGAAATACAGTCCTTGTAATAGAGCATAATCTGGATGTGATCAAAACAGCTGACCATATTATTGACCTTGGACCAGAAGGTGGCGACGAGGGCGGCTATGTGGTTGCACAGGGCACACCGGAAGAGGTCGCTCAGGTAGATGCCAGCTACACCGGTAACTATTTAAAGCGTTGTCTGTAAAATTGAATCCCGGTCTGCTAAGCAGACCGGGAAGTGATCAGTTGACATCACCGAAAAATGTTTCCGGGAGGACTTCAGACAGTTCAATAAGCGCTTCATCGTAGCCGCCGGAAAGAACGGTTATGGCAGGTGTTCGTACCGTGTTGGTTTGGCTTTGTTTCAAGGAAATCGTCATGGTGAAACGGATGGATTCTTTAGTCGGCTGCTCCAACAAAAGCGCCCCGCCGTGGATAGCTGCTGCATTTTGTGCGATTCGGATTCCAAGCCCAAGACCGTGTCGGCTGTCCTCCAGACCGGGCTGCCGTTGGTAACGGCTGAAAATGGTCTTGAGAGCCTCACTGTTTAGATTCTCACACTGGTTTTCCATTGAAAACAGAAGCTTGTCCCCCTTTTTTGCCAAGGTTGCCAAGATATTGCTTTCAGCGGGAGAAAACTTGATAGAATTGGATATGAGATTGTATACAGCCCTCTCCAATATGCGCTGGTTCGTCAAACAGTATACCGGTTGGTTAAGTCCTTTGAAAATAAGTTTTCGGTTAGCTTGAGCAGCCATATGACTTGTGCGATCCATAATCTCCCGGAACACAGATGCAATATCCATTATTTGTCCGTTCCCGGAAAGAAGGGCAATGCTTCCGGATGCGTCTGCCATGTTGTTTACTGTGCGCAGTAACTGGTAAAGACTCCGATTGATCTGCTTGATCTGCTGCTGTGCTGCGTCGTCAGTTTCTAAAGCGGGGTTGGGGAACAGGCGGTCCGCGGTAAACATGGCGTTGGCAAGTGGCCCTCGAAGCTGTTTTGCTGCCAAAGCCATGGTCTTTAAATCGCTGTTATCATAGGCGGAGGGGATCTGAAATACATCAAACTGATCTTGCCGGAAAACAGATGCCACATACGGACAGTCGCAGAAACCCAGGGTCAGACTAAGACAGACTCCGCTATAAGCTTTATATTCTTCTAAACCGCTGATAATATAATCATAAATGTTTGCCCCTGTGGGGATCTGGTGATCTTTTGCGGATTGGTTGACATCTGTAATGATGCCGTCCTTTACAAGGAACACCGGATGCATAAACATTTCCAGTATAGAAGCATAGGGACTTTGATCCATCATACAGAGCCTCCTTTCCTTTTGGTTTTCGACAAAATTCGACAAGCCTATATATCCTATTTTAACTGCTTTTAAGAAAAAAGCAAGAGCAAACATATTTGAGGTGAATACAGTGACAGAAAAACAGATCCACGCAGGTCATCGAGGGCGGCTGAAAGACCGTTTTCTAAAGGAAGGACTTTCCTCGTTCAACCAAATTAACGCCTTGGAGTTACTGCTGTTTTATTGCATTCCAAAGCAGGATACCAATGAAATTGCCCACAGACTTCTGGATCGCTTTGGCTCATTCGACAAAGTTGTGGATGCGCCTATTGAGGAGCTGATGGAGGTAAAGGGGATCGGTCATCACTGCGCCACATTTTTGAAACTGATAGCCCATGCCCACAGATATTATCAGGTAAGCCGAAGTGAATCGGAGAAAATCCTTAACCGTGTTGAGGATTACGGCGCATACTTAAAAAATTATTTGGAAGATCTTACCCGTGAGACGCTGTTTGTTTTGTGCATGGACGCAAAGTGTAAGGTTCTCTGCTGTGAAAAGGTAGGGGAGGGCGGCATAAATTCTGCCAATGTTCCGGTACGCCAGATCGTAGAGATCGCGTTAAAAGCAGGAGCCAGCACGGTGGTGTTAGCTCATAATCATCCCAGCGGTATTGCGCTGCCCTCTGCCGAAGACGTTCATACAACCCATCAGCTTGGACGGATCCTTCGGGATGTGGATGTGACGCTATTGGATCATATCATCGTTGCAGACAAAGAATTTGTTTCCTTGATGCATTCGAATTTATATGATCCCAGACGTCTGGATCACCTTTGCTGAGGTTTTGCAAATGAAAATAATTGTGTGCTTGGATGATAATGACGGTATGCTTTTCAATTGCCGCCGTCAAAGCATGGACATTGTACTGCGTCAGCGTGTTTGTCAGATCACAAATGGACACACTTTGTGGATGAATACCTACTCAGCCGGTCAGTTTTCTGATTTTTCTGAAGAGATTGCTGTGGATGAAGATTTTTTGGAAAAAGCTTTAGAAGACGACTACTGCTTTGTTGAGGATGCAGATATTTCTTCCTATGTGTCTAAAGTCAACACCGTTATCATCTACCGATGGAATCGAAATTATCCACAGGATACCCGTTTTCCGATTTCGCTGTTTTCTAATAAGTGGCGTTTGATCAACACCTATGATTTTATCGGACACTCCCACGACCGCATTACAGAGGAGGTATATTGCCTGTGAGACTGAGAAAGGTTAAGATCCCTGCCATTGCGCTTGCGCTTTTGATCGTTGTATTTTTCATTGGCAGATCTTTGACGGACAACAATACCCCGGAGTACAGAAAATCGGTTATGGATGTTCCTGCTTTTTCCGGGATACCCTATGTTGTGATCAACAACAATGAGCCGGAGTTTACGGAAAAAGATATCACAGATCGGTCGTATGAGTTTTATTCTGAATTGGATTCCTTTGGAAGATGCGGATATGTTATGGCATGTATCGGTTACGATCTCATGCCTACGGAAGACCGTGGCAGCATTGGACAGATAAAACCTACGGGATGGAAGACTGTCAAATATGATTTTGTTGATGGAAAATATCTGTATAACCGTTGTCATTTGATTGGCTATCAGTTGTCCGGTGAAAATGCAAACGAAAAAAATTTGATAACCGGTACGAGATTCCTTAATGTTGAGGGAATGTTGCCCTTTGAAAATATGATCGCGGATTATGTGAAGGAAACAAAAAACCATGTTATGTATAGGGTCACACCTATATTTGACGGAGATAATCTGCTGGCCCGCGGTGTCCAGATGGAGGCGTGGTCCGTAGAGGACAAAGGGGCGGGAATTTGCTTCCACATTTACGCCTATAATGCGCAGCCGGGAGTGGAGATCGACTATTCAACTGGTGAAAGTTGGGAGGATGGTTCAGAATATAACAATTCCTCCGAAGGGAATACTTACATACTCAATACCAATTCCCGTAAGTTTCATACGAAGGATTGCCCTCTGACAGATGACATAAGAGAAAATAACAAAAAGGTATTTAATGGAGCCAGAGTAGCTCTTGAAGCAGACGGATATGCTCCGTGTAAAAGCTGCAATCCCTAAAGGAAGGACGAAAGGATCATGGATCGGTTTCAGCTTGTGTCTGACTATAAACCCTCCGGCGATCAGCCGGAAGCAATTAAAAAATTGGTTGACGGCGTAAATTGGGATCTGCGTGAGCAGACGCTGCTGGGCGTTACCGGTTCAGGAAAGACCTTTACTATGGCGTCTGTTATCGAAAAATTGAACAGACCAACCCTTGTGTTAGCACATAATAAGACACTTGCGGCTCAGCTCTGCTCGGAGTTTCGGGAGTTTTTTCCTAACAACGCAGTAGAATATTTTATCTCTTACTATGATTATTATCAGCCTGAGGCGTATATTGCCCACACAGATACCTATATTGAGAAAGACTCTGCAATCAACGAGGAAATTGACCGCCTGCGGCACAGCGCCACATCTGCGCTTTTCGAGCGCAGAGATGTGATCGTCGTTTCCTCTGTCAGCTGTTTGTACGGATTGGGAGACCCCATAGACTATAAGAGTATGGTCATTTCTTTGCGGACAGGACAGGAACGTCCGTTGGATGATATCCTTAAGAAATTGACAGAGATTCGATATGAGCGAAACGATATTGATTTTTCCAGAAATAAATTCCGTGTTCGCGGTGATACTCTGGAGGTGTATCCTGCCTATTGGTCCGGCAGAGCAGTTCGAATAGAATTTTTTGGCGATGAGATCGACCGGATTTCCGAGATCAATGCGGTGTCCGGAATGGTGGAACGGTATATAGACCATATCGCCATTTATCCTGCCAGTCATTATGTTGCATCCCGTGAGAAGCTGGAAAGGGCGATGGAAGAGATCCGCAGAGAGTGTGACGAACAAGTGGCATGGTTCCGAGCCCACGATAAGCTTCTGGAGGCGCAGCGGATCGCCCAGCGCACCAACTATGATCTGGAGATGCTGACAGAGATCGGTTTTTGTACAGGAATTGAAAACTACTCACGTGTGATTCAAGGAAGAGCGCCTGGAACACCGCCTACAACCTTGCTGGATTATTTCCCCAAGGATTTTCTGCTGTTTGTGGATGAGAGCCATGTGACACTGCCCCAGTGCAGGGCTATGTATGCAGGGGATCGCAGCCGCAAGGATTCTCTTGTCAATTACGGATTCCGGCTTCCTTCTGCTTATGACAACAGACCGCTCAATTTCAGAGAATTTGATGAAAAAATAAATCAGGTCATATATGTTTCAGCTACCCCGGGAGAATATGAAAAAACCCGCTCCGGTCAGACTGTGGAGCAGGTGATCCGTCCTACCGGACTTTTGGATCCGCTTGTTGAAATCAGGCCTATTGACGGTCAGATCGACGATTTGATATCCGAGATCAATGCAAGAACGGTGAAAAATGAGCGGGTACTGGTTACCACCCTAACCAAGAAAATGGCGGAGGATCTTACAGCATATCTGCTAAAAGCGGGAATTAAAGTCCGCTATATGCACTCGGACATCGGCGCTATGGAACGAATGGAGATCATCCGGGATCTGCGTATGGCGAAATTTGATGTTTTGGTGGGTATCAATTTGCTTCGGGAAGGCCTTGACCTTCCGGAGGTGAGCCTGGTAGCAATTCTGGATGCGGATAAGGAAGGATTCCTCCGATCGGAAACAAGTCTGATCCAGACCATAGGCAGAGCTGCGCGTAATGCGGAGGGGCTTGTGATCATGTACGCAGATAACATCACACAGTCTATGGCAGCAGCTATTGAAGAAACAAACCGTCGCCGTAAAATACAGGATGAATACAACCGCGCCAATGGAATTGTACCGAAGACGATCATTAAATCTGTTCGTGACCTGATCGAGATTTCTTCTTCCACTCCGGAAAAGAGGGGAAGGACCGGCGTAAAGATGACAAAGGCGGAAAAGGAAAAAGAAATCGCAAGACTCGAGAAGCAGATGAAGGAAGCCGCCAGGATGATGGAATACGAATACGCTGCTGTTTTGCGGGATCAAATTATCGAACTGCGAGGCGCACAGTAAATAAATGCCCGACCGAATGGTCGGGCATTTACACATTTATTCTGTTCGAAGGGCAACAACCGGATCTTTATTTGCTGCGCTCCTGGCGGGAATTAGACCTGCGATAGCGGTAAGAAGAATGGAGATGACCACTAGAATAATTGCGGCTACAGGCGCCAGGTATGCCTCTGCAGTAATCCCTGCGACATTCTTGATAAGAATGTTTATTGGTACGATAAGCAATTCGGTAAGACCGATTCCGACCAAGCCGGCGGCAAGCCCCACAATGACAGTCTCTGCGTTAAAGACATGACTGATATCTTTTTTGGATGCGCCAACCGCACGCAAGATGCCAATTTCTTTGGTGCGCTCCAACACGGAGATATTGGTGATAATGCCGATCATAATGGAAGATACGACCAGAGAAATGGCAACAAATGCGATCAAGATATAGCTGATTGCGTTAATGATGGTAGTGATGGATGACATCATCAATCCCACATAGTCTGTATAAGTGATTTGATATTCCTCGGCCTTTCCGGCGTTGTAACTTGCTATGATATCTGCGATCTTATCCTTTGATTCGAAATCAGTTGGATACAGATTGATATGGGATGGTTTCTCAAGATCGGAGACACCCAGTATGCTTAAATTCTCATCATAAGAGGAATTGGAGACTCCCGGTACAAGCGCTTTGGAAATCGTTGCGGCAATTTGTTCTTCCGACATACCTGCCTGCTGCATTTGCGCGATTGCGGCAGAAAGCTCTGTCTGTTTTTCTGCAGGCAGCGTTGGGATCATTGCCATGATTTCATCCATTGTATAAACTAGGGGAGGTTCGTAATTGTTATCATCTTTGAAGGACAGTCCGTTAAATATATCCTTTTCCGGATTTTCCTTTTGCGCCTTTACAACATCGGATTCATTGACTTTGGCAATCAGATTGTGCATCAGATCGCCGGTATAACCAATGACACCGGATGCTGTGGTTGACGCGGCGTCTTTTGTGGGACAGACAACGCCTACGATTGTCAGGGTGTCAGCATTGTTGATGGCAGTTGCCATGTAGATCTCATCTTCGGATTTATCCACCCAAATGCCGTTTTCTTCTACAAAGTAATCACTGGAAGGAATAAGCTTAAATGTATGGCCGATAAAATCATCAAAGCTGTATTCATGAACGGTGGTATCAATCTCAACTTCTTCTCCGTTCATCTTGTCATGCAGGGCATCTTTTAAAACACGGATATCCAGAAAGCCGAGAGTATATAAGGTGTAATCTGTGACACGGTTATTGTCTCCGACGATCAAAACAACTTCGTTCCAATGCTCAGGCAATTTTCCGTCCAAAACCGTATATTGAGTTTCCAGAAGTGTTTTGTCGCTGGTCATCTGCGTCCAGACATCGGCGGACATCATCGTGCTGTCGCTGTTTTGGACCATTCCCATTTCAGAAAATACAGAACTGGGATTTACTTGGAATACACCGTTTGATGTATCTGCTTTATATACATTCAAAGGGGTAGAATACACATAACGAATTTCTGTTGTCAAGTCTTCCAAACCGCTGTTGCCGGCTTCTATAAATTCCTTAAAGGCAGTAAGGTTATTGGTGGTAGCGCTTGAGAACATCATATCCATCATACCGGACATAACATTGGAAGAATATATGGTGTTGGGATCGGTTTGAATATCCTCCCGGTTTGCGTTCATGGCGGTCATCATGCTTGAAAGATCCATCGTGCTGCTTTGTAAGGTAATGGGATAATTAGACAGGGTATCTTTTTCCACATCTTCAATATACGTATTGATTCCTGCGGAAATACTGAGGATCAACGCAATGCCCACAATGCCGATAGAACCTGCAAAAGCGGTCATGATCGTTCGGCCTTTTTTTGTTAAAAGATTGCTGATAGACAAGGAAAAAGCTGTTAGTAAAGACATTGAGGCTCGTTTGCCCTTTTTGGTTACAGACTCTGCAGCAACGGTTTCCTCGCCGGAGTAGGGATTAGAGTCGGAAATGATATTGCCGTCAAGAAGTCGCACGGTCCGGGTGGCGTACTGCTCAGCCAGCTCCGGATTGTGGGTAACCATGATCACAAGACGCTCTTTTGCAATTGTTTTTAGAATATCCATGACCTGCAGAGAAGTTTCGGAATCCAATGCGCCGGTGGGTTCATCAGCAAGAAGGATTTCAGGATCATTCACGAGCGCCCGGGCAATACCAACACGCTGCATCTGACCACCGGAGAGCTGGTTAGGTTTTTTATGAAGCTGATCACCAAGCCCAACCTCATTCAGCGCCTTTGTTGCACGTCTGCGTCGCTCAGATCGGCTGACACCCGACAGCGTCAGTGCCAACTCAACATTCGCAAGAACACTCTGGTGAGGAATTAAATTATAGCTTTGAAAAACAAATCCGACAGAGTGATTCCGGTATGTGTCCCAATCTTTTGCCTTAAACTTCTTTGTGGACTTTCCTCGGATAAACAGATCTCCGGATGTGTATCGGTCAAGTCCGCCAATGATATTTAAGAGAGTGGTTTTTCCACAACCGGAGTGACCAAGAATAGCGACAAACTCCGACGGGCGAAAGTGGATGCTAACCCCTTTTAATGCTTGGACAGAATGGGAACTGCTATCGTATGTTTTAACAATATTGTTGAGTTTCAGCATAGTTGATGCCCCTTTTGATTTGTTCTACTTGAAAATAACCGGAAATTGTGAACCGCATATGAATTTTAGCCAAAAATTTATAAAACAACCAAAATATGCCGGGAGCATAGCCCCCGGCATACAGAATCAGTTTGCAGGTATACTTGGACGGTTAGCGTCAATTACGGCTTTGGCGTCAAAGATTCCTGTGAACCAGTCTGCGTGGTGAGCAAGGTTTGAACCTGTCACCATAATTCGTCCCTGACGAACATAATCATCTGCAATGGTAGACCAGCTGGTGCCGTCATCACAGAATCCGAGATAGAACCGGAAACCGGCATTTTGCAACACACTGTGCTTTTCACTACCGTAGCCTTCAGCCTCCGTCAGATCGCTTAATTGCGCATAAACAAGAATATCTACATCGCCCAAAATGGGAGTAACTTCCGTAGTCCAGCTGTTGAGATCCGCCTTAATCTGGGTTGCGCTGCGGTCACCATATCCAATGTTATCGAAGGTGTAGCATGCAAGCTCGTAGCCGGCAGAGCGAAGAGCATCAACGATCTCACAGGCGCCGTTCACTTCCTGATCATAGGCTTGCTGACCAAAGGTTTCTTTTGCTGTAGCGTTTGTACGGTATCCAAACAGTCCGTCATAACCGGTAACAGCCAATACGGCACGGGCACCCTGGTAAGAGAAGTCGGGATGGGCGGCGATAAAGGACTCGAGAATCGGAACCAGATCATACTCGCCAGTTAAAGTATCACCATTTTTGTCGACCATCTGGCAGACAAACTTACCATCTGCATTAGTCATCAATTTGCTTGCGAATCCCGCACCGTCCTTATCGGGAAGCTTATCTCCGTCACCGTCAATCATATAAGTGTTATAGTTGACGTTTGTCTGTGTAAGGATCAATGGCTTTTTACCGGCAGGCAGGTACAGCGATTTTGCTTCATAAACAGTTGTGCCGATTTCAGTTTCTACAGTGGTGTAAATGTCTTCAAGACTTACAAGAATATACCCGTTAGCGTAAAGCTCCTCAAGAATAAGGGCAAACTCCGATGTGGTGACAAAGTTACGGTTATATGCGCTTCCGTAGTTTGCGTCTGCAAACGCCCGCTGGCTGTCAGCGATCAGCAGTTGGAAGGACAGATTTACAACCTGACTGGGATCGTCCCAAAGCTGAAGGGAAGACTGCATATTTTGATAGGTCTCAATTAGATCATAAAGATCTTGGAACTGAGTGGAATCACCGGAGAAGGAAGACAGGACAGCGATTGCTCCCTGATAGTCCAACTTTTCTGCCAGAACACCAGCTTCAGCAATTAAGTCGTCAGCCTCTGCGCGCAGGCGCTTATATTCGTTTTCGACAGAAACAGATGCTGCAATACTGGCATCTTTTTCTTCCTGACGTCTCTGAATTGAGCGAGATATAGAACCGATAATAAAAATAATGATCAGTAATATCGCAACACCGGCGATCAATACGGGCAGGTATGCTTCCTTAAAAATATCAAGCTGGCTGCGTTTTTTGCGACGGGGGTTAACCGGCCGCATTTCCATGTCTTCCCGTTCATCCATAACAGACGCCACCTCTCCTTAATGGTAATTTATTGTATTATACTTGTAAATTTATAAAAATGCAAGATATATTGGTTGGTTTTTATATTTAACATGTTATAAAATTAACATTTCTTGATGACAGATCATCTTGCATTTAATATTCTTTTAGGGTATTATGGTGTAAATATAATCAGGAGTAGATCGTTATGGAGAAAATTTCCAGTTTTACAGTTGACCACCTTAAACTGCAGCCCGGTGTCTATGTGTCCAGAAAGGACAAAATCGGCGCGGAAACCGTGACTACATTTGACCTTCGTTTCACAAGCCCTAATGATGAACCTGTGATGAATACCGGAGAGATGCATGCCATTGAGCATCTAGCGGCTACTTATCTTCGCAACGAACCTACATGGAAAGACAGAGTTCTGTATTTTGGACCTATGGGCTGCAGGACGGGATTTTACCTGCTTCTTTCCGGCGATTATATGTCTAAACAGATCGTACCGTTGTTGACCGATTGTTTCACCTTTATCAGGGACTACTCCGGAGAGATTCCCGGTGCAAGCCCGAAGGATTGTGGTAATTATCTGGATATGAATTTGCCAATGGCAAATTATTGGGCAGGATGCTACACAAAACTTTTGACATCCATTGATGTAAGCCGGATGGAATATCCGGAGTAGGGAGGAAGTATGAAAAAACTTGGTATTATCGGCGCTATGACGGTTGAGGTACAAACACTAAAAGATCAGATGCAGGATGTACGTATCCACAATCATGCGGGAATGGAGTTTTATGAAGGTGTGTTGGAAGGGCTGCCTGCGGTTGTGGTTCAGTGCGGCGTAGGAAAGGTGAACGCTGCTATGTGTGTACAGATCCTCTGTGATTGTTTTAGTGTTACCCATGTGGTGAATACCGGTGTTGCCGGCTCCTTGTGTCCGGAACTGGATATCGGTGATTTCGTTATCAGCGAAGATGCTGTTTACCATGATTTTGACTGTCATATTATTAACGATAATTACATTATAGGCCAAGTTCCCGGGCTGTCTGTCCGTACTTTCCCGGCGGACAAGGAACTGATGAAAATTGCATTTTCCACAGCGGACCAAGTGAACCCTGGGCATGTAAGAGTCGGTACAGTCGCCAGCGGCGATCAGTTTGTGGCATCCAAATCTCAGAAGAAGAGAATCATAGCTGACACCAATGCTTTGTGTACAGAGATGGAAGGGGCTGCCATTGCGCATACTGCATGGCGTAACAATGTTCCTTTTGTGGTGATTCGTGCGATCTCAGATAAAGCGGATGATTCTGCGGAAATGGATTATCCTACTTTCGAGGCGATTGCAGCTGCCCGCTGCGCATCTGTGACACAGCTTCTGGCAAAACGGTTAAAAGAAGATTAAAGTATCGGCGTGAGATGATCTCACGCCGATCTTCCTTATAAACAGGATTATGCAATTGCATTTTGGGCACTCTGGCTTGCCAGGTCGTAGGTCTGATCTGTCTGATAATTCATGAGATAGGGATGTTCTTCAATGAGGTATGTGCCGCTGTATAAAATTCCTGCGGATATTGGCAGCCCGGTATCCTTGTTGACATCAAGGTATGCGTTCAATATGTTTGTTGTATTTGCAGATGAAAGGTCAAGCAACAGTTCCGGTTTTGCGTAAAGTGTAATGCAGGCGTTTTGACAAAGGGTTTCAGCAAAATCGTTTGTCACGGTATATTCGTAACGGATTGTGTTTTCGTTTGCCACAGAAGTTGTATTAAGAATATATTTGGGCATCAGCACAGTGCCGAGAAGGAAATTCTGGCATGTTTTTTGCATTTGCTCGGTGGTAATGTTCTTGTTTTCAGCAGATGGTTGTCCGTTAGTCGATGCTGTGTATTTTCCATCCTTAAAGAGGATCGTTTCGTTTTGCCGAATCTCGTCGCCATCCTGACTGCTGTTGATCAAAAGAGTACTGAAATCCAATTCTGCAACAAAGTCATCGTTGCTGCCGTACATATTGATATTTAATTCCTGTGTTCGGTTGTCGCCAAATGCTTCACAAAGAATGGATTCTTTCGTCTGTGCGGAAACTGATGTAGCCTGCATCAGATATCCACATGCGCGTTCAAGCATAAGAGGCGCATCCGGGTTTTGAATAGGGAGATACTCTATTGTTTGGGGAAGGGGGAAGGACTCTCCTTTTTGGATCAGAACATGCACAGATTTTGATACCTCGGCAATGCCTTTGTTATATGTCAATGAATAGGTGTTTTCCAGTAAATTGCTGTTTTCATCCAGAACAGCTGTACCTGTCGCATCTATTAACGTGACATTGTCTGATGATATCCAGTTCTCAATTGCAGTTGCTTGTTCAAATTTCAGCAAATAGATGCCGTCCTCAAATGTAACAGAACTGCTCTTGTAAAATGTGGGGTCTAATAAAACGGCAGGAGCAAATCTTTTTTGGAATGCGGATGCAGACATGTGTGAACAAAAGTTTCCGCCGCCTATAGAGCAGTACATTAAATCGTCTGCATATGCTTCAAAATAGGGAACGGTGTATTCACCAAGGATACGCTTTTCGTCAACTCTGGCGGTCATACTGCCGGTTCCCAGATCGTTATAATGTACAGTTTGTTCTGATTTTTCCGAAAATACTTCCTCGCCTATTCTGGTTTGGGTCTCGGTGTAAATAGAAAGTGTCAGGTCTCTGGAAAACGCGATTGAATTGACAGCTTGCTGATATAGTTCCTCAGGTGTATATAAAATTGCGGTACTTGGTTGGGTGGTCAGCTCGCGTAAACTGTCGGCCGGCTTGTTAAGAGCAACAATTACCGAAGCTATGACCATAAAGACGATCATCAGACAAACAATGCTTGCCCCGATCCGCATAGGATTTTTCATGGATAATCACCCCTTCATAGAAAGAAGATTCATGGAACTTGACTATAATATAGCATATAATGCTCTGCTGCGCAATTATTATATAGTTTGACAATTTTGAGATTTGCATCAGTCAATAATCCTACGGACTGTGTTGCAATGCAAATGGAATCTACCACGAGTTAACAAAATGTCCACCGGACATTTTGTTACACCACTGCGCACACTGGTGCCGCTCTTTCGATTCCAATTCTCGGCTCCGCCATAAAAAATAACCGCCCCTTTGGGCGGTTATTTTCATGGTGGAGCCGAGGGGAATCGA
>JAZNZT010000078.1:0-38129 GCA_045595075.1 Faecousia sp. | reverse complement strand
AATTATCATCCGGGTAAAGGAACATAAAACCACCCTCCGCAGGAAGAATATCCCATACCTGCAAATACCCGGTGGAGGGTGCAAGCTCGCCATAGTAATAATCCCAAAAATCGCCGTATGTATAAAGATCGAAATATGTCTGCTTACGCCAGGATAACAAAGCTGCTTTATCCATCTGTCCCTGCCTCAGAAAATGCTTCACTGCATTTTGCGTGGTTTCACGGCGCCTCAGAAGCGGAATATCAAGACCCACTAGCCCGGCAAATTCCTGTTTCAGTAATCCAGCATCAAAATCAGGTGCATTCAGAACCTCTACATATAATGCTTTGCCCACTGTGCAACCCATTTTCGCTCTTGCATCCGGCCATAACCGATGAATCGCCAAAAACAGAACAAACTGCACAGTACGGGAATAAACATCTTGTCCGACAGGGTCTCCGCAAGAAATCAACTGTATCCGGCCTCCGGACGCTGCCATAGCGCGTCGGATAGAATATCTGTCCTCAACAATATCCGCAGAGCGGACAGGAACATAATTCAGATTAAATACTTCCCCTGCAATTTTGGCAGCAATGGGTCGCTTCCAAAATACAGAGTCATCTAACCCTATTTCTTTTATAATGCCTAATAGCGTCTGGTCTGCTTTTGCATTCACAGAGATTCCATCTATATATAGATTCACAGAAACACCTCCAAACAGGTTAGTTCTATTATGTCACATTCCTGTTCGATTTGCAACTGTGCCGCTGAATTAAAGATATGCAAGCGCATTCTTTTTAGAACAAAAATAACGCCTGCTAACACAGGCGTGATTTATTACCGATGGACATAATGTCATAAGGCGTAGTCTGATAAACAAAATAGTTGAGCCAATTAGAGAACAGCAAATTACCGTGACCGCGCCAGCGAACAAGCGGTTCTTTTGTCTCATCATCGTTTGGATAATAATTTTCCGGAACACGAATCGGCAGCCCAAGATTCTTATCCCGCAAATATTCTTTCTCCAAAGTATCCGGGTCATACTCAGCGTGTCCGGTTACAAATATCTGCCGCCCCTCCCGGCTCATTACCGCGTAAACACCGGCGCGTTCCGAAGAAGCAACAATTTTTAAACCGTCAACCCTTTCGATGTCTTCCCGCAATACAGTAGTATGGCGAGAGTGGGGCGCCCAAAACTCATCATCGAATCCCCGCAACAGAATAGAGCGTTTATAATCCGCCTTGTGGGAAAATACACCAAACAATTTTTCAGACATCTCATGCTTCTGAATACCGTAGTGATAGTAAAGTCCTGCCTGCGCGCCCCAACAAATATGGAATGTGCTGTGAACGTTGGTTTTGCTCCACTCCATAATTTTGCAAAGCTCTGGCCAATAGTCCACTTCTTCGAAGGCCATATTCTCCACCGGCGCTCCGGTAATGACCATGCCGTCAAATTTTCTGTCCTTCAATTCATCAAAGCTTTTATAAAAATTCAAAAGATGTTCCTGAGAAACATTTTTGGAAATATGCGTTGTGGTATGCATCAGTTCGAGATTGACTTGTAACGGAGTATTGCCAAGAAGGCGGGACAGCTGTGTCTCTGTAACGATCTTCGTCGGCATCAGATTCAGCAAGACGATCTCCAGAGGACGAATATCCTGTGCAACCGCCCTGTTTTGCGACATTACAAAAATATTTTCCTGTTGAAGGGTTTCCGTTGCAGGCAGGTCATTTGGAATTTTAATAGGCATAATCCGTCCTCCTCTCCAAGATTTCTGCCTATTGTACTGCATATTTACAGCTTTGTCAAATATTCAGTATCTCCAACTGTGTTCCGCGATAGTAATGCGCAAGGATCTCTACATATGTCTTCCCTTTCACTGCCATTGCTTCTGCACCGTATTGGCTCATTCCAACTCTGTGGCCAAATCCTTTTGTGGTTATTGTGACTGTATCACCAACGGCAGTAATTATAAAGGCAGTGGATCTCAGATCCAGCATTTTTCTAAGTTCTGTCCCGTCATATTCGTTCCCACATATCCGAATGGACTTCACGCCCCCTCCCGGAGTATAAGAAATCGATTCAATCCATGTTTCCGGATACTCGTTTAACTTAGTATCCAGTAACTCTTCAAATTCATCCGCCGAATATGAGACAGTGTCTGTATAGTAGGAAGCAAATTCCTCGCCGGGACTCTCAACCGCCTGTAAGTACGGTATATGCGCACCCCATACAGCTGCCGCGTCTTCTGTCATTCCTCCAGAACATGAAAAATAAGTTGCCTCAATAAACTCTCCTTTATAAGTAAGTACCTGATCTTTTGTTGCCTTAACTGCCAGCATCACCTTGTCCAAATCTTCCCTTGTGCCTCCGTTGCTCAAAAATTCTTCCGGTGAACAAAAGGCCTGACAACAAGTCGAATCCGTGCAAACGACCGCCCCTGTATGTTTCCCACCTGCGGCTCTTCTCTTTAACGTATAGGTCCTTGCTACAATTGCCTGTGCCTTTAATGCCTCTGGTTCAAAACTGGCAGGCATTTCACGCAAAACCACCGATATGATATACTCCTCAAGGTCCATGTTTTGAATACTTCCGTCTGCCATCTGAACAAAAATATTTAATGATTCGTTCTGTGGCACGTCTGTGTTATCCTGTGTCTGCATAAAGGACGGAGTATTCTCATTCTCCTGTAACCGATCGCCCCTAAAAAACAAAGCAAATGTCAATGCCGGCAAAGCCGCAACCAAAAATACAATCATCAGAACTTGTCCCCAATGAATTCGCATGACTGCTTCCTCCAAATGTGTGAATTACTTTATAGGAGTATAGCAGTTTTTCTTATTGTTTTCTGCTGTATTATGCTGTCAACTCTTTCCATTCGTATGTCAATGCTTGACATCATTCACCGTGAGAAGTATAATTTATTTGTAGATTTTTCTCGATTGGAGCAGAAAATGAAAAAGACACTTCGAATCTTATTACCAATTATCCTTGCTCTTGCTATATTGCTTTGCCTGACTTGGTATTTATTTATTTATGATCGGGAGTTCACCAGAGATTTACTTCTTGATTGCGCCCGTTATTGTGAAGATAACGGAAACCACGCTGCTGCTACGTGGTTTTATAACCGCGCCTATTATCAAGCAAATGACAATGACGCAGTTGCCATTGAACTTGCTGAACAGTATATGGCCAGCGGCAACTATACAAAAGCGGAATTTACCCTTTCCAACGCAATTGCTGACGGTGGTGGGGTCGATCTTTACATTGCCCTGTGCAAAACCTATATTCAGCAGGACAAGCTTTTGGACGCAGTTACTATGCTCGGCAACATTACCAATCCAAAGATCAAATCGCAGTTAGATCAGCTTCGTCCCAAAGCACCTGTTGTTGCGCCGGAACCCGGCTTCTACAATCAATATATTTCTGTATCTATTGAAGCAGAAAACGGCACACTATATGTATCCGCAGACGGGAAGTACCCGTCTACGCATACCGCACCCTGCACCACGCCTATTAACCTGAACGAAGGAGAAAATACACTGTACGCCATTGTCGTATCAGAAAGCGGTCTGGTCAGTCCTCTTTCCGTTTACGGGTACACTGTTGGCGGTGTTGTGAAGGCTGTTACGTTTTCTGATCCGGCTATGGAAGCATCAGTGCGTAATGTACTGAACATTTCCGAAGATAAGCCTGTCTATACAAATGATCTTTGGAAGATCACCGATTTTACCGTTCCCACTGATGCGCAGGTCTACTCAGATCTTGCTTATATGACATATCTTGAAAGACTGACAATCCAAAGCGGACAGGCATCTCAGCTTACGTGTATCGCCCCATTAGCGACACTCACTGAATTGAAGATAACAGATGTTTCAATCGATCAGGAAACCCTGTCTATGATTGCCGCCTTGCCGAAACTGAAAAAACTGACGCTGAGCAATTGCAGTTTGGCATCCATCTCCCCGCTGGCATCTGCCCAGGGACTTGTCAATCTGGATCTTAGTCAGAATACAATTCGCAATATTGATGCGCTGTCCAATATATCGGGATTGCAGGAATTAAATTTGCAACATAATGCTGTTGTAGATCTGACTGCCTTGTCCAAGTGTGATTCTTTGACAAAGCTGGATGTCTCCTATAATGCGCTTACCTCACTCTCTCCCATCTGCAATCTCTCCGGTCTTACATGGTTGAACGCTGAAAGAAACAGCATCTTATCTTTGGAAGATATGAGCCGATTGACTGCACTAAAATACCTTTCTCTGTCACACAACGGGCTCACCTCTATCGGAAATCTCTCCACCTGCACCGGTTTGACTGAACTTTTCATTTCCAACAATGCATTAACTGACATTTCTTCTCTTTCCTCTTTAACCGGACTTATGTATTTTGATTTCTCCTATAATCAGGTAACTGACATTCCCACATGGTCTGAAAGCTGTGCTTTGGTTTCTATTGACGGTTCTCATAACCTTATTTCTGTCTTAGATGTACTTTCCGGTTTAAAGCAACTGAACAATGTATATATGGATTATAATGCGGAAGTTAGTTCTGTTGATAAGCTTGCAAGTTGCCCTATGCTGATACAAGTAAATGTATACGGTACTAAGGTGACAGATGTTTCCGCACTGACAGCCCAAAGCGTGATCGTAAATTACAACCCTGTCAATAACTAAAAAATCCGGAGAATCTCCGGATTTTTTAATTTATTTCCATATCTTCCGCCTGCATTTCTACAAGCAGCTTTTTGTCTTGTTTTGAGGAAAGGTCTAGTTTCTCATACATATCCGGTCTTCTTTCACGGGTACGGCGCAAGGATTGTTTTCTGCGCCACTTCGCTACATTCTCATGGTTTCCGGATAATAAAATCGCCGGAACTTCCCTGCCGTGCCATACAGCAGGTCGGCTATATTGCGGATATTCTAAAAGACCGTTAAAATGACTTTCGTCTTCAAAACATTCCGGATCTGCAAGAACCCCGGGGACCATACGGCATACCGCGTCTGTAACTGCCATGGCTGCGATCTCGCCACCGGTCAGAACAAAATCACCCAAGGAAATTTCTTCATCTACACACTCATCGATAAACCGCTGATCGATACCCTCATAGTGCCCGCACACAAGAACCAGATTTTCCATTTTGCTGAGTCTTATAGCATCCTTTTGGGAAAACGTATGTCCACAGGGGGATAAATAGACCGTATGGACCGGTCCTGCTGCTTTATCACAAACAGCCTCCCAGCACCGATAAAGCGGATCTGCGGTCATTACCGCACCTCTACCGCCGCCGTAAGGATAATCATCGACCTGATTTTGCTTATTAGCAGTATAATCACGGATCTGGTGAGCTTCAATATGGATAAACCCTCTTTCCTGCGCCCGTCCGAGAATGCTGTCAGAGAGCACATCCGTTACTGAGTCGGGAAACAGCGTCAGAATATCAACTCTCATCTGTTCTCATCCCTTCAATGAGCTTTACCTGTATAATACCGGAATCCATATCTGTGGATAATATGAACTCCTTAACAGCAGGAATATAATACTCGTGCTCTCCATGCACAACATACACCTTGTTTCCCGGGTAATCGAAAACATCTGCTATCCTGCCGATTTCCTGACCATCCGCTATTACGCGCATACCAACAAGCTCAGCAACAAATATAAGTCCCTCTGGAGCATCCTCACGATATACCTGTACGGTTTTTCCACGAAGTGCCTGCCCTGCCTCCACTGTATCGATTCCCTTCAGTTTTAACAGGTTGCAGCTTTTTTGGATGCGGCAATTTTCCACTATATAGTCCGTGTCACTTATCCGAACACGGTTAAAGTCTAATAAAAATTCCGGGGAATCTCCCCAGGGCAGAACCTTCACATCCCCACGGATCCCATGGGTCGTAACGATTTCTCCTGCCTCCAAAAATTGGAGCTTCATAACTAACCTCCTAAAAACAAGAAATGCGTGACGCCCGGCGTCACGCATACTCGTTTAGTCTACGATTTCCACCGTAACCTTTTCGCCGGTGCGCTGGGCAACGGTTTTCACGATCGTACGAATCTCTTTCGCGATCCGACCCTGGCGTCCGATAACCTTTCCCATGTCGCCGGGGGCAACACGGAGCTCAAGAATCTTACCATCCTCACTGGAGGATTCGCTGACAGTAACAGCTTCCGGGTCGTCCACAAGATTCTTTGCCATATAAAGCAAAAGCTCTTTCATAGTGCAACTCCTTTAGGAAACTTACAGTACGCCAGCCTTCTTCAGCAAGCCACGAACGGTATCAGTGGGCTGAGCACCATTCTTGATCCAGGTCTGAGCCTTCTCAGCATCAATAGTGATAGCAGCGGGCTCGGTCAGGGGGTTGTAGGTACCGATCTCCTCGATGCAGCGACCGTCACGAGGGCTGCGGGAGTCAGCAACAACAATACGGTAATAGGGAGCCTTCTTTGCGCCCATTCTTCTCAGTCTGATCTTAACCATGGTTTTCACCTCCAAAAAATATTTTTATATATCGGAAAGCATTTGCTTTCAACGAACTGATTTAGAACCCGGGAAAGCCGCCCAGTCCACGCATCCGCTTCATTTTTTTGCCTGCGCCGGGTCCAGAGAACTGCTTGATAAGCGACCGCATCTGATCAAAAGATTTCAGCAATCGATTTACATCTTCCACCTTTAATCCTGCTCCTGCCGCAATTCGCTTTTTACGACTGGCACCAATGATTCCGGGGTTCTCTCTTTCCTTAGGCGTCATAGACAGAATGATCGCCTCGGTATGCGCCATTGCTTTTTCATCCAGCTTAATATTTTTCAAATTGGCACCGCCGGGCATCTGTGCCAGGATATCCTGCATAGAGCCCATAGATTTCATCTGAACCATCTGGTCATAGAAATCCTGCAGTGTAAATTTATTGGATCTGAGCTTCTCTTCCATCTCAGCGGCTTTCTTTTCATCATAAGCCTTTTCCGCCTTCTCGATCAAAGAGAGTACATCGCCCATTCCAAGGATGCGAGATGCCATCCGATCCGGATGGAATGCTTCAATGTCCTCAAGCTTTTCGCCGATACCGGAGAATTTAATGGGTTTGCCGGTCACTGCCCGGACAGAAAGAGCTGCGCCGCCTCTTGCATCGCCGTCCAATTTGCTGAGCATGACAGAATCAATATCCAACCACTCATTAAAGCTCTGGGCGGCATTGACCGCATCCTGACCGGTCATAGCATCCACAACAAGCATGATCTCATCCGGATTAACAGCCGCTTTGATATTCTTAAGCTCGTCCATCAGCGCCTCATCCACATGAAGCCGACCCGCTGTATCCAGGAAGATCATGTCATGACCGTGCTGACGGCCGTACAAAAGAGCATCCTTTGCGATTTTAACCGGGTCAGACTGACCCATTTCAAAAACAGGTATCCCAAGCTTTTCGCCGCACACCTTAAGCTGCTGAATAGCAGCAGGACGGTATATATCGCAGGCAACCAAGAGCGGATTTTTGCCCTGTCGTTTCATTAAACCGGCAAGCTTGCTGCCGTTGGTAGTCTTACCAGCACCCTGAAGACCTACAAGCATAACAACGGTCGGTCCGTTTGGATTGATGGAAATATGCTTGACATCACTGCCCATAAGTTTTGTCAACTCTTCATTGACGATCTTTACGATCATCTGGGCAGGACTTAATGCTTCCAGAACATCTGTACCTACGCAGCGTTCTGTCAAAGATCTGGTAAAATCCTTAACGACCTTATAGCTGACATCCGCCTCAAGAAGCGCCATGCGGATCTCACGCATAGCTTCCTTGACATCGGATTCTTTTAAGCGGCCCTTGCCTCTAAGCTTTTTGAAGGCCGCGGAAATCTTTTCAGTTAAACCTTCAAATGCCATTGGTTACTCCTCAAAACCTTTTGCTGCATCCAAAATAGCACATGCAAGTTGCTTTACCTTTTTATCATCGCTTTGCGCCAATTCGTTTGCCGCGTCTAAGATCGCGCTTGCCGCCTTGCGGCACTTAATGTCTCTGCGGACACAGCCGGTCTTCTCTTCCATCTTAATAAGAAGAGCCTCTGTTCTGCTCAAATTATCAAAAACACCTTGACGGCTGATCCCAAGCTCTTGTCCGATCTCACCCAAAGAGAGGTCTTGGTTATAACGCAATTCAAAACATTCCTTCTGCCGATCCGTCAGCAGATCGCCGTAGTAATCATACAGCAGAATTAACTCGGTTGCGTCCATCCAATACCTCCTGTCAAGGCAAGTTGCTTGATGCCTGCGGTATTATAGCATGGCGTCATGCTTTTGTCAAGTATTTTTACGTGACACGATTAACATATTTTATACCAATCAGAAAGTACAGATATAGCTACAAAGCCTAATGCGTTGTAGAGCCGAAGAGCCTTTTCATTGGTGGTAGCTACTTCTATTGTCACTGTATCTGAAAAAATGCTATGACATAGCGCCAGCATTACTTCTCTGCCAGCACCTTTAACAACAGATGCTATGCAATCCACTTTTTCGCCATCTACAGCACCGATACCAATAAGCATACCGTCTTTATGAATATAATAAAGACTCTTCTTCTCTAACAATTCCTTAGCGTCCGAAATGGTCAGATAGGAGGCGTTATCAACATATTTCATTTTTTCATTATAGATTTCTCTCCACTTTTCAAGCGCCTGTTCTGTAACAGGGAACAAGCAAGCATCTGTATCTGCAAGATCATCTTTTGTACGGCGCATACATTGGATCGCAGTATAAACCGGATACTTTTCCAATTCTTTATGTCCTGTGGCATATACACGGTCAGCCCCCGCACTCCGGCAAAACGAACTGCATTCTTCCAACAATTTGTCAAGATCCAAAACAGATTGCAATCTGACATAGGCAGTTTTGCGGTAAGGTATCTCCTTGAGTATCAAACTGGCAACTCCGTATTCGGATGTAAAACACGGAATATTTCTCATAAAATCACCTCATTATATTATTTTATCACAATGCTCATAATCCGTCTATATTCACCAATAAATGCAGCAACTATTCTAAGTATATAACAGTAAAATATTCCCAAACGACCAGTATTCTATTGATTTTTATTATTTTGTATGTATAATAATCTCTGTATTTCAACATGAAAGGAGGTTTTTTCTATGAAGAAGATCATTTGCAAGAAAGAATATGATACCGAAACATCCACTTTGATCAAAAAGTGTACATACGGTTATTACGGGGATCCTGCAGGTTATGAGGAGACCTTGTATCAGACTCCCGGCGGTCTGTATTTCGTTTATGTATCCGGCGGCGAATCTTCCCCCTATCCTACTGAGGATATTCAAAGACTTGCAAAAGCAAAAGTCAATGAATGGCTGGATAATCATTGATCGATTTGTTTGGAGACTGCTTAGGCAGTCTCCCTTTTCTTGACAGATATGATATTCTAAATATATATGATGCTAAGGATGAGTCCCATGAAAAGACTATCTATTCTGCTAATAATTTTTTTGCCAGTTGCGCTCCTGTTGGGTTGTTCTTCCTCTGGACAGAATACGCAGATAGTGGCAACTACGTTCCCGGTTTATACATTCACATCCCAAGTTTGCCAAGGTACGGATCTGTCTGTAAAACGTCTTATAACAGAAGAAATTTCCTGTCTGCATGACTATACACTGCAGGTATCTCAAATGCGTGATTTGGAAAATGCTGATGTTGTTGTCCTTTCCGGCGCAGGACTGGAAGACTTTCTGGATGATGTCCTCAGTCATTCTGCTGTAACCGTGGATGCTTCAATAGGGATTCCCCTTCTTTGCGGCGGAGATTCCCATGACCATGACCATAATCACAGTCATGAATACGATCCTCACATATGGTTGGATCCCGGCAACGCAAAGATAATGGCTAGCAACATTTGCACTGAACTTTCCAATCTCTACCCGGAATACGAAACTGTATTTTTACAGAATCTTCAGTCGATCAATACGCAGCTGGACGCACTGCAAACATACGCCAGAGAAACCCTTTCAGATTTATCCTGTACAGAGCTGGTCACATTTCATGACGGATTTTCCTACTTTGCCAACGCCTTTTCTCTAAACATTCTTCATAGTATGGAGGAAGAATCCGGAAGCGAACCTTCCGCATCCGAAATCATCCATATTGTACAGATTATTCAACAACATAAGATCCCAGCGGTTTTTACCGAACGCACGGGAAGCACAGCTGCTGCAACCATTATTGCAGCAGAAACTGGAGCTGAACTCTATACCCTGGACATGGCTATGGCTGGAGATAACTACTATGATGCCATGTATCACAATATCAACACAATCAAGGAGGCATTGGAATGAATATTGGAATCCACGGAAACGGATGCGGTCATTCTTGCTGCCTTCGCATACAAGACCTTTCCGTTAAAATCGGAAATAATTCTATACTTAGCAATATTAATTTACATGTTCATTGCGGTGAACTGATTGCCTTGATCGGTCCGAACGGCGCAGGAAAGAGCACTTTTCTGAAGGCAATTCTTGGACATCAGGAACACAGCGGCGTAATTTCTTTTGCTGTACCCGGACAACGAAACCGAAAACCAAAGATCGGGTATGTCCCCCAAAGTCCCTCTTTTGACCCCGGCGATCCTATCAGTGTTGCGGATCTGTTCGCCTGCTGTATGTGCAAACGCCCTGCTTTTTTAGGTCTTTCCAAAGCTATGAAAAGCAAAGTGTTGGAATGCTTATCCCATGTCCATGGAGAAGACCTTATACACAAACGAGTAGGTACGCTCTCCGGTGGCGAACTGCAAAGAGTACTCCTTGCTCTGGCGCTTGAGCCGCTGCCCAACATCCTTATTTTGGACGAACCTCTTTCCGGTGTAGATGTGGAAGGTATGGAAACATTAATGGAAATGCTGGACGAGATCAGAAAATCCTATGATCTGTCAATTCTCATGACCACTCATGATTTTTCCATGTTGCCCCGCTATGCAGATCAGGTCGCACTCATTGATCACAGCATAATCTGTCAGGGCACTGCCGAAGAGGTCTTAAATTCCGACGCCTTCCGTCATGCATTTCACAGAAAAGGAGGGCTTGTCTAATGTCTGTGTGGTATTTGATTTGCGACAGCCTTCCTCTCGAAATGCTCCACTGGGATTTTATGAAAAATGCATTTCTGGCCGTATTGTTGATGGCGCCTCTTTTTGGCTTAACCTCTACCATGATCGTAACCGGTCGCATGAGTTTTTTTTCAGACGCCTTGGGCCATTCCGCTTTTACAGGCATTGCCATTGGTACAATTTGCGGTTTTGCTGGCCCTACCTGGGTAGCAGTAGTATTTTCCATTACCTTTGCTCTGTTATTTTCTTTTGTTCGCAGTCGAAGCAATCATGCCGCAGATACATTGATCGGCGTTTTTTCCAGTACTGCTGTGGCTCTGGGTATTTTTATTGCCACACTCGGTGGAAACAGTTTCACAAAATACAATGCGTTTTTAATTGGAGATATTCTCTCTGTTACTCCCAATGAGCTTGTTCTTCTGGCTGTGACATTATTGGTTGTGGTGCTGTTTTGGATTCTGTTTGCTAATAAGCTAATGCTTTCCTCTGTATATCCCCAGCTTGCTTCATCCCGTGGAATCAGAATTGATCTGATTCAAACAGCGTTTACCGTTTTAATTGCCGTTGTTGTTACTCTGGCAATCTCTTGGGTCGGTCTGTTAATCCTTAATTCCTTATTGGTGTTGCCTGCTGCATCATCCAGAAACATTTCCAAAAACCTTCGTCAATACCATCTGTTTTCCGTTATATTTGCTCTAATGGCCAGCATTGCCGGTCTGTGTCTATCCTATTACTTCGGTACATCTGCCGGTGCGGCAATTTCCTTAGCGCTTGCATTTATTTTCTTTGTAACATTCTGTTTTAGAAAGGTGCGGGCATAATTATGGATAATATATCAATTCAAGTAATTGCCCGGATGAAAAGCGATTTTTCTACCAAGTTCGGTATCCCGCGGCAAAGCGGACTGGTAGATGAGTTGCGGTCAACCATCATCTTTGAACCGGACTTCAGAAATAAAGACGCTTTACGCGGCATTGAAGATTTCTCGCATTTGTGGCTTATCTGGCAATTCTCTGAGGCTGTTCAAAAAGAATGGTCTCCCACTGTGCGGCCGCCCCGACTTGGCGGAAACACCCGAATGGGCGTCTTTGCTACCCGCTCCCCATTCCGTCCAAATTCTCTGGGACTATCTTCTGTCAGGCTTATAGGCGTGGAAGATACTGCAGAATACGGTACTGTGATCCATGTTGCCGGCGCAGACCTGATGGACGGAACTCCAATCTTTGATATCAAACCCTATATACCATATGGAGACTGTCACCCTGACGCAACGGGCGGCTTTACAGACTCTGCCAGCGATTTTTTACTTCAGGTTGAATTTCCGGAAGGTCAACTTAATAAAATACCGGAGAATAAGCGTCAGGCTCTGATTGGTGTTCTCTCTCACGACCCGAGGCCCTCCTATCAAAAAGACCCTGACCGCATTTACGGTCTTTCTTTTGCCGGATTTGATATTCGATTCTCTGTCCGGGACAAAATGCTTACTGTCTATGATGTAATATAATAAAAACTCCCTGCTCTAACGAGCAGGGAGTTTTTTTACTTAAAGTACTTAACTGCAGCTTCGAACATACGGATATCGTAGTTGCCGGGAACATTCTTGTAAAGTCCCTTACCGATACGCTCGCTGTGACCCATCTTACCAAAGACTCTGCCATCGGGAGAAGTGATGCCCTCGATTGCAAAGATAGAACCGTTGGGATTGAAACGCACATCTGCGGTGGCATTACCATCCAGATCTACATACTGGGTAGCAACCTGTCCATTGGCAATCAACTGGCGAGCAAGCTCCTCGGAGGCGAAGAACCGACCCTCGCCGTGGGAGATAGCAACATTGTAGACATCGCCAACCTTGGTATTTGCCAGCCAGGGAGAATTGTTGGATGCCACACGGGTGCGGACAATACGGCTCTGATGCCGTCCTATGACATTAAATGTCAAGGTGGGACAATTCTCATCTGCGTCGATAATCTTGCCGTAGGGAACAAGCCCCAGCTTCACAAGAGCCTGGAAGCCGTTGCAGATACCGCACATCAGGCCATCTCGGTCCTCAAGGAGTCTTGTAACCTCGTCCTTAATGGCTGCGTTCCGGAAAAATGCCGTGATAAACTTGCCGGAGCCGTCGGGTTCATCACCGCCGGAGAAACCGCCGGGGATGAATATGGCCTGGCTATCCTTGATCTTATCCGCAAACTGTTCCACGCTCTGTGCAATAGCATCTGCAGATCTGTTTTTGACCACAAAGATCTCGGGCTCAGCGCCTGCATCAGCAACAGCCCGGGCAGAATCGTACTCACAGTTTGTTCCGGGGAACACAGGAATCAGAATCTTGGGCTTTGCCACCTTAATAGCAGGAGCAACCCGTGTCTTTTCAGGAGTTGACACAGTTTCGATAGGAGTGTCAACATCAGGAATATTGCAGGAATATACCGATTCCAGCTTAGCCTCATAATCCTTCTGGAGCTGAGCGGCGCAAACACTCTGATCGCCATAGGTGAACTTGCCGTCATCCGTGGTTTCACCCAGTACAATACCGACAATTTCAGCACTTGCCATTTCCAGAACAAAGCTGCCGTAGCCATAAGTAAACAGGTCGTTGACAGAAAGCTTTTCGTTAAACTTAAAGCCTAGTCCATTACCGAAAGACATCTTCATAACTGCCTCAGCAGCGCCGCCCATGCCCAAGGTATAAGCAGCAACAGCCTTTCCACTGCGCAGCAGCCGGGTAACTTGATCATAAGTCTTCAGCAAGGATTCTGTGTTAGGTAGACCGTTTGCGTCATACTTAGGAGCAAGCAAGCAGACCGTATGACCGGGAGCCTTAAACTCATTTGACACAATATTAGGGATCTTATCTGTTGTGACGGCGAAAGAAACCAGTGTAGGCGGTACATCGATATCCTCAAATGTACCGGACATAGAGTCCTTACCGCCAATAGCAGCAATCTTCAGATCCATCTGCGCCTTAAACGCGCCAAGAAGCGCAGCAGTAGGCTGACCCCACCGCTTTGCATCCTTGCCTACCCGGAGGAAGTACTCCTGGAAGGTCAGGTATACATCTTCAAAGCTTGCGCCGGCAGCGATCAGCTTAGATGCAGATTCAACAACTGCCAAATATGCGCCATGATAGGGACTCTTCTCGGTAATAAACGGGTTATAGCCCCAGCTCATTACAGAGCAATCATCGGTATGACCCTTTTCCAGACTAATCTTGTGAACCATAGCCTGAATAGGAGTCTGCTGATGCTTACCGCCAAAAGGCATCAGAACGGTGCCTGCGCCAATAGTGGCATCAAAACGTTCAGAAAGACCACGTTTAGAGCAGGTGTTCAGATCAGTTGCGATCCGATTAAGGTTGTCTGTAAAGCTGCCGCCGATAACCGGTGTAAAATCAACAGGTGCAGCAATATCCACATCAACATGCTTTTCTGCGCCGTTGGAGTTCAGGAACTCGCGGTTGATATCGCAGATCGTCTGTCCATTCCAGAACATTTTCAGTCTTGCTTCCTCGGTGACAGTGGCAACAACCGTAGCTTCAAGATTCTCCTGATCCGCAAGCGCAAGGAATCGCTCCACATTCTCCGGAGCAACAACGATTGCCATACGCTCCTGAGACTCGGAAATGGCCAGCTCAGTGCCATCCAGACCCTCATACTTCTTGGGAACTTTGTTCAGATCGATCTCCAGTCCGTCAGCAAGCTCGCCAATAGCAACGGAGACACCGCCTGCGCCAAAGTCATTACAACGCTTGATCATAACAGCAGCTTCGCCGTTACGGAACAGGCGCTGCAACTTCCGCTCTTCAGGAGCATTGCCCTTCTGAACTTCTGCGCCGCAGGAGGACAGGGATTCAACCGTATGGCTCTTGGACGAGCCGGTAGCGCCGCCACAGCCGTCACGACCGGTTCTGCCGCCTAAAAGAATAACTTTATCGCCAGCAGCCGGGAAATCAGGCTTGGAATGATCCTCGTGGACCGCACCGATAACTGCACCAATCTCCATACGCTTAGCCGCATAACCGGGGTGATACAACTCGTCCACCATACCGGTGGCAAGACCGATTTGGTTGCCATAGGAAGAGTAACCGGCAGCAGCGGTAGTAACGATCTTACGCTGGGGCAGCTTACCCTTGATGGTCTCATTGACCGGCTTCAGAGGATCTGCTGCGCCGGTGACACGCATAGCTGCGTACACATAAGCGCGACTTGCCAGAGGATCGCGGATCGCGCCGCCAATGCAGGTAGCTGCGCCACCGAAAGGCTCGATCTCAGTAGGATGGTTATGGGTTTCATTTTTAAACAGCAACAACCAGGGTTGCTCTTCGCCGTCAACAGTAACGGTCATGCGAACAGTACAGGCATTGATCTCTTCAGACTCATAGAGCTTATCTAAGTACCCGTTCTTGCGAAGATACTTACCGGCAAGAGTTCCGATATCCATCAGATTGATAGGCTTTGTCCGTCCCAATTCCTTACGGGTTGCCAGATAATCCTCATATGCGCTCTGCAGCAAAGGATCGGCAAACTTCACATTATCAATGGTAGTATTGAATGTGGTGTGACGGCAGTGATCGGACCAGTATGTATCGATCATGCGGATCTCTGTGATGGTAGGATTGCGATTCTCTGTCTTAAAGTAATTCTGGCAGAAGGTAATATCGTCAAGATCCATTGCAAGTCCAAGGGTCTTGACCATTTCAGCAAGTCCGTCCCGATCCAGTTCCAAAAAACCATCAACAGTTGCAACAGACTCAGGAATGGTAATCTCCATTTCCAGAGTTGCAGGAATAGCAAGGCTTGCCTCACGGCATTCAACCGGGTTGATGACATGGCTGCGAATAGCAGCAATATCACCTTCAGACAGATTCCCTTCCAGAACATATACCTTTGCAGTACGCACCAAGGGACGCTCGCCCTGGGAAAGGATTTGGATGCACTGAGCCGCAGAATCCGCTCTCTGGTCAAACTGTCCGGGCAGAGGCTCAACAGCAAACACCACAGAGCCGGCAGGCACATCATAGCAGACATTATCAACCTGAGGTTCGGAGAAAACAGTATTTACAGCATAGCGGAATAAGTCTGCGTCGATCTTTTCCACATCATACCGATTTAAAACACGGACAGATTCCAGACCGGAGATCTGCAGAAATTCTTTAACTTCCTTTAAAAGGCTATCCGCCTCGTGGGTTTGCCCCTTCTTTTTCTCTACATATACGCGATAAACCATGGGGGATGATCCTCCTTATTTGTATGCAGCCAGACCGCGCTGACCAATATCGCTTCTGCGGTATGCATTTTCAAATTTCACGCCGTCAGCCAAGCGGTATGCTTCCTGAATGGCATCCGCCAGAGTATCTGCGACAGCAGTTGTACCGGTAACACGGCCACCGTTGGTCAGAAGTTTGCCATTATCCAGCTTAGCGCCTGCAACATAGGTATGTACATCTGCCTCTTCGGTCATGGTAATTTCATATCCCTTTTTGTATTCCAAGGGATAGCCGGCAGAAGCGGTGACAACACAGCAAGCACTCTTATCTGAAAACTTTACTTCTGTATCTGCCAATGTTCCGTTGGTCACAGCCTGCATAACAGTCAGCAAATCGCTTTCCAACAGAGGTAGGACAACCTGTGTCTCCGGATCGCCGAACCGGCAGTTATATTCGATGACCTTAGGTCCGTTGGGTGTCAGCATCAATCCAAAATACAAGCATCCCTTAAAAGTTCTGCCCTCTGCATTCATGGCATTGACGGTAGGGAGGAATATCTTTTCCATGCATTCAGCCGCAATTTCGTCGGTGTAGTAGGGATTGGGGGCAATCGTGCCCATGCCGCCGGTATTCAGTCCGGTGTCATTATCCCCTGCCCGCTTATGATCCATGGAAGAAACCATCGGTTTTACAACCTTGCCGTCAGTGAATGCAAGAACAGATACTTCCGGTCCGGTAAGAAATTCCTCTACCACAACAGTAGAACCGGACTTGCCGAACTTGGCGTTTGCCATCATGTCTGTAACCGCTTCTACCGCCTCTTCCCTGCTCTGAGCAATGATAACACCTTTACCAAGAGCAAGTCCGTCAGCCTTAATGACAGTGGGGATGGGGCAGTTGCTAACATAGTCCAACGCTTTATCCAATTCGGTAAAAATTGCGTATGCCGCAGTGGGAATATTATATTTTTTCATCAGATCCTTGGCAAAAGCCTTGCTGCCTTCAATAATGGCAGCGTTTGCATTAGGTCCAAAGCAAGGGATACCGATCTCATTCAGTCTGTCAACACAGCCAAGGACCAAAGGATCGTCCGGTGCAACAACAGCATAATCAACAGCATTTTCCTTTGCAAACGCAACAATGCCATTCAGATCTGTTGCAGAGATATTTACACATGTAGCATCCTTTGCCATACCGCCATTACCGGGCAAGGCAAAAATCTGAGAAATGGTTTTGTTTTCTTTCAGCTTTTTGATGATGGCATGCTCCCGTCCGCCACCGCCAACTACTAATACTTTCATGGATTCCCTCCAATTAGTGGTGGAACAAACGCATTCCGGTAAAGGCCATCACAATGCCCCGATTATTGCACTCCTCTATAACAAGGTCATCGCGGATGGAGCCACCGGGCTCAGCAATATACTTAACACCGGAAGCAGCTGCACGCTTAATATTATCGCTAAATGGGAAGAATGCATCAGAGCCGAGGGCTACATTCTGACGGCTTGCCAGGAACGCCTTCTTATCCTCTTCTGTCAGCCGCTCAGGCTGCTGTGTGAAGTAATTCTGCCAGATACCATCAGCACAGACATCCTCTTCGTTGCCATTGATATAGCCATCAATCACATTATCCCGATTGGGGCGACCCAGATCTTCCCGGAAAGGAAGGTTAAGCGTCTTTGGATGCTGACGCAGGAACCAGGTATCCGCCTTGCTTCCCGCCAGACGGGTGCAGTGGATACGGCTCTGCTGACCGGCGCCAACACCAATTGCCTGTCCATCAACTGCATAACAAACAGAGTTGGACTGGGTATACTTCAGGGTAATTAACGCAACGATCAGGTCGATCTTAGCGCTTTCGGGGAGATCTTTGTTCTCGGTAACAATATTGGTAAGCAGTTCGTCACAAATCTTGAAATTGTTACGACCCTGCTGGAAGGTAATTCCGTAGACCTGCTTATTCTCTGCTTCAGCAGGAACATAGTTGGGGTCAATAGCAACCACATTGTAGCTACCCTTGCGCTTGGTCTTCAGGATCTCCAGAGCTTCATCAGTGTAACCGGGGGCAATAACGCCGTCAGAGACCTCCCGGGCGATCAGCTTTGCTGTCAGAGCATCACAGGTATCGCTGAGAGCGACCCAGTCTCCGAAGGAACACATACGGTCAGTACCACGGGCACGTGCATAAGCGCATGCCAGAGGATTGCTGTCAAGATCAGCAATGTCATCTACAAAGCAAGCCTTCTTCAGATCATCGGATAAAGGCTTACCAACAGCTGCAGATGTAGGAGAAACATGCTTAAAAGATGTAGCTGCGACCAAACCGGTTGCTTCCTTCAGTTCCTTAACTAACTGCCAGGAATTCAGCGCATCCATGAAATTAATGTAGCCGGGACGACCATTAAGAATGGTAAAAGGCAGTTCACTGCCATCGTGCATATAAAGCTTAGCAGGCTTCTGATTAGGGTTGCAGCCGTATTTCAGTTCAAATTCTTTCATTTCGCTTCTCCTTTATTCGTGTTTGTTCAAAATCCGCTGTTCAAATGCACCTGTCTGCAGGTCGGTATAACGCACAAACAGGGAGATCTTGTTGTCCGGATTAAGATTATCCCAAAGCATATCGGTAAAACCGTCGATATCATCACAAAGTGCTACCCGCTCAGGCTCGCCCTGGAAGGTAGGAATCACCGGGTTGCCGTCGCATACATAAGTATGCAGGAAGTGACCGACGCCGGCAATACCGGGATATTCGTAGAAGTGTCGGGCGCAAGCAGTGCCTTCTGCATCAGCAGCTTTTAGAATAGACATTTTGTAACTGCCGTCCTTGGCTTGAATACCGGAAATTCTGGGAGTCCAATTAGGACCGTCATCCTCAAACATTCTTGTACGCAAAGCTGCTTCCCAGCTCTCGCCTTTTGCTAAGTACTCCCAGATGGTATCGGTCTGATCACCATTGGTTACGATCAATCCGCAGCCTGCTTCCCGAACAGGGTGATAAATAATCAGATGGGGATCTTTCATCAAGCTAGGATCATGGGCTTCTGTACGGATGCCGTCCGGCTCCTGCACAAATACACGATTGCGGCTGTTTACGCTGCGTCCCATAATGAAGTAGGCAGCAACCGCTTTTGTTCCGTCCGGAGAAACTCCAAGAACAATACCCCGGCCGGGATATGCATTGGTGGAGAGTTTTTCACTCAAAGAACCCAACTCATAAACATTCATAGCAATAACCCTTTCTCTTAGCCTTTTAACATTTTACTAACCATTTCAACAGCAGCCGGAAGAATTTTCCACTCTGCCTGTTCCATCACTCTTCGTTGCAGAATTTCAGGGGTATCCCCTTCCTGAATTTCCACAGCCTTTTGAAGAAGAATCCTGCCGCCATCCGGAATCTCATTGACAAAATGCACCGTTGCGCCAGTAACCTTCACGCCGTAAGCAAGCGCCTCTTCATGGACACGCAGTCCGTAATAACCCTTTCCGCAAAAAGACGGAATCAGTGAGGGGTGAACATTCAGAATCCGTTCAGGATATGCCTTTGTAAAGTTTTCGCTGAGAATAGACATAAAACCGGCAAGGACAATCAAGTCAATCTGATACTTGGCAATCAATTCTTTGATTCGTTCCTCAAAAGCGATCTGGCTTCCCAGCTCCTTCTTGATTACCACCTCAGAAGCAATCCCCGCTTTAGATGCCCGTTCCAGCGCATAAGCGCCGGCATTGTTGGAGATCACAAGAACAATTTCACCGCTTTGGATGATGCCGCTTGCCTGAGCATCGATTAATGCCTGCAGGTTTGTGCCGCCACCGGAAACCAACACGGCAATCCTTGCCTTTGTCATTCAAAACGCCCCTTTACTCGATGATGATCTTGTCGTCGGATGCAATGATCTTGCCGATCACATAGGCATCCTCGCCGTTCTCCTTCAGAATCTTGATAGCCTTCTCGACCTCGTCAGCGGGAACAACAATGCTCATGCCCACACCCATATTATAGGTGTTGAACATATCCCGTTCAGGGATATTTCCAGTCTTAGCGATCAGATCAAAAACAGGCAGAACCTTGACCGCATTGCAGTCAATCTTAGCACCCAGACCATCGGGAATGCTGCGGGGAATGTTCTCATAGAAGCCGCCGCCTGTAATGTGGCTGATACCCTTGACGTTTACCTTCTCCAGCAGAGCCAGAACAGGCTTAACATAGATCTTAGTGGGAGTCAGCAGTGCCTCTGCAGTAGTTTTTCCTCCCAACTCCTCACGGGGTACATACAGCTCCGGATTGTTGTTGTCGATATCAAAGACCTTACGGCACAGGCTGAAGCCATTAGAATGGATGCCGGTGGAAGGCAGCGCGATCACAACATCACCAACTGCCATCTTAGAATTGTCAAGAATCTTCTTCTTATCTACGACACCAACAGCAAAGCCTGCCAGATCGTAATCCTCCACTGGCATCATGCCGGGATGCTCAGCAGTCTCTCCGCCGATAAGCGCAGCGCCGGACTGAACGCAGCCCTCAGCAACACCGCCAACGATCTGCGCAATTTTTTCAGGGATATTCTTCCCGCAGGCAATATAGTCAAGGAAGAACAGAGGCTTTGCGCCAACACAAATGATATCGTTAACGCACATAGCCACAGCATCGATGCCGATGGTATCATGCTTGTCCATCAAAATTGCAAGCTTAACCTTTGTTCCGCAGCCGTCAGTACCGGAAACCAGAACCGGTTCTTCCATTCCTGCAACATTCAGGCCAAAGCAGCCGCCAAAGCCGCCTACATCATCCAGACACCCCTCATTACGGGTACGGGCAACATGCTTTTTCATCAATTCTACCGCGCGGTAGCCTGCAGTAATGTCAACGCCTGCCGCGGCGTAGCTTTCAGAATAGCTCTTTTCCATTTACTGAAATTTCCTTTCATTATTCCTTGCCGTTCCAGCAGTAAGTACAAAGCTTACAGGGCTCCAGTCCGATGGCGTTGACCACGCCTTCTATCGTCTGGAATCCCAGAGAAGAAAACTTGAATTTATCGCAAATTGCTTTTCGCATTGCCCTACCTCTTTCAGAATTGCCGTCAGCATATTCTTCCAGATGATTCAGACCCTCCTCACCTTCAAGCTCAACAATCATCCGTCGGGAGATCAGTTCCATATCACTTGTGGCACGGGAGAAATTCAGATATTTACAGCCGTACATAATGGGCGGACAGGCCGAGCGCATATGTACAGACTTTGCGCCATTTTCATAGAGAAAATCAACAGTCTCCTGCAACTGTGTGCCACGGACAATAGAGTCGTCCACAAAAAGCAAGTTTTTACCCACGATCAACTCATGAACAGGGATCTGCTTCATCTTAGCAATCTTTTTACGATCAGACTGTCTGGCAGGGGTAAAGCTCCGAGACCAGGTGGGCGTATACTTAATAAACGCTCTGGCAAACGGCTTTCCAGTACGGTTGGCATAACCAATGGCGTGAGGTGTACCGGAATCAGGCACTCCACCCACGTAGTCGATATCCATAGATCGGCCCTGTTCCATATCCCGTTCGGCAATCGCAGCGCCATTGCGGTAACGCATAGCCTCCACATTTACGCCTTCGTAGGTAGATGTGGGATAACCGTAATAGCTCCACAAGAACGCGCACATATGCATTTCTTCTCCAGGCTCAACAAGCTGAGTCATGGAATCGGGGGTCAGCTCAACTATCTCTCCGGGACCAAGTTCTTTGACCTTATCATAGCCCAGTTTTGTAAAGGCAAACTCCTCAAAGGACGCGCAGTAGCCATCCTCATTTTTGCCGATCTGAACGGGGATACGACCAAGCCGGTCTCTGGCTGCAATCAGTTTGCCTTCATCTGTCAGAATCAGAATGTTCGCAGTTCCATCGATCACACTTTGGGCAAAACGAATGCCGTCCACATAGCTTTCCTGCTGGCTGATCAGTGCAGCCACCAGCTCCGTGGAATTCACCTTACCACCGGTCATAGCGTCAAAGTGACCGCCATTGGCGATAATATATTTATCAATAAGCGTTTGGGCATTATTCACGATCCCAACTGTGGTAAGGGCGAATGTGCCCAGTCTGGAACGGATCAGCATAGGCTGCGGATCAGAATCACTGATGCAGCCAATGGCAGAGGTTCCCTTCATCTCATCGAAAATACCCTCAAACTTTGTTCTAAACGGGGCATTTTCAATGTTGTGGATCTTCCGCTGCAATCCAATTTCAGAATCGTAGGCAGCCATGCCACCACGGCGTGTTCCCAGATGGGAATGATAATCCACGCCAAAGAACACATCCATCATGCAGTCTTGCTTGGATGCAATTCCAAAAAAGCCTCCCATTGTGCGCTCCTTTAGTAAAAAATTATGCGAAGAACAGCTTGTTCAGGGTCATGGGGTCAATATACTGACCGTCCTTGTATACACGCATATTGCCGGATGCGATCTCGTCGATCAGCATGACCTTGCCGTCCGCATCATAACCAAATTCAAACTTGATGTCATACATATCAAGGCCCTTTTCCTTCAGATCGTCTGCAACGATCTTAGTAATCGCCTGCGTCATAGCCTTCAGATCGTCATACTGCTCCGCGGTCATAACGCCCAAATCGATCAGGCCGTCCTTTGTAACCAGAGGATCGCCCTTGGCGTCGTTTTTGAAGGTGGTCTCCACATATGCAGGCAGATCCTGACCCTCAGTGCAGTAGTCGGAATAGCGGCGATAGAAAGAACCCACAGCCTTATAGCGGCAAATGACTTCCAGACCCTTACCGAAAACCTTACCGGGAAGAACTTCCATAGTGGTGTTCTCCAGATCCGCACTGACATAGTGGGTCTTGATACCGGCTGCGTTGATCTTCTCAAAGAAGTAAATGGACATGCGCAGATTCACATCGCCAACACCCTCAATGGTCAGACCCACGGAGTTTTCACCGGGATCAAACACGCCGTCCTTACCGGTGCAGTCATCCTTAAACTTCAGCAGATAGTTGCCGTTCTCCAGCGCAAAAACGTCCTTGGTCTTTCCGGTGTAAACAAGTTTCTTTTCCATAATTCAATGCTCCTTTGTATTTAATTTACTTAGAATAAAAATGAAAATATCCTTCAGCAAAAACCGATTCTCCCTTTTTCTGAAGGTACTCATTGTTTTGAATAAGATTGAAATAACATTTTGCATAGTGCCTGTTAAAGGCGCTGAATTCTTCTTTATTCAATTCAAAATTACCCAACCCCATAGGTTCAACACCGATCTCAATGGTGTCGACCGTGTCTCTTTCCAAACGAATCTTTCGACAGAACTTATCCCCGCAGGTAGACATTATGCGAGGTGGATGGGGACCGGGATCCTTTCCGTCAACATAGTATATCGACGGATAATCCGGCGTTACCATTTGGAATCCGTAATAGGTTTCCCGAATGATATCTTCAAGGGCTGTCTGAGTGATCCGGACGGTAGCTTTTCCGCCAGATACACACATATGCACATCTTCACGGATAATCTCCCTGCCACCGTCAATACGGGAGGTGTTATAGGCGCATATCAGGTTTGTCCAACGAAAATCAACAGATTCACAGCAGGATACATCTTGAACAGCATCGCCGTTATATGTGCATTCAAAGGCAATGCACCGAGCGGTTGTTCCGCCGCCTGTACCCTTATTGTTTGTCTGATGGTTTCCGCCGGTAAAGAACCTGCTTTCCGGGTTATCTCCATCCCCTTTTTCTGCGGAGCGAGTTATACTCGGACCGATTAGGTCAGTCTCGTGTTCCAGAACACTTCTGTAAAAGGTTAGATCGTCATTCAGTTCGCCGCAGTTTTTCACAGTATAGGCTCTGCGAATATCCGGAAGTCCGTTGCCGCCTCCCCTGCCGATTACAAGAACTAAATCTTCCTCTTCATTGTACCGGGACTTGGCAAAAAATGTTCCATCACGATTAACTACAAGATTAGAAAATTGTTTACTCATAGTCTCTCTATAACAGAAGCGTCCTTCTGAAGTACAGCTTTTGCATCAGTAGCACGCTTGTCATCCAGTTTCCGAGCGAGGTCAGCATCCGACACAGCAAGGATCTGTGCAGCCAAAAGCGCCGCGTTAGCGCCACCGTTAATAGCGACCGTTGCCACAGGGATACCGCTAGGCATCTGGACGGTAGAGAGCAGAGCGTCCATACCGTCAAGAACGGAGGACTTGCACGGAATGCCAATAACAGGCAATGTGGTATTTGCTGCAATAGCGCCGGCCAGATGAGCCGCCATACCTGCCGCTGCAATCAGAACACCAAATTCGTTTTTTCTTGCATTCAATGCAAAATCTCTGGCTTCCACAGGGGTCCTGTGAGCCGAATAAATATGGACCTCAAAAGGAATCTCCAGGCTTTTCAGCATGTCCGTTGCTTTTTGAATGATTGGCAGATCACTATCACTGCCCATGATAATTCCGACTTTTTTCATCATATACCTCCAAAAAAATTTAAAAGGGCGCACTTGACCCATAACTGCCAAATGCGCCCAGACGGTCGGCTGATGATGTAAAAAACACCTATGCTCTCTGGTCCCCAGTGGTGCTCCACTTTACCCGTCAGTCGCAGAAAGCAAAACATATTGCATTATGATTTTATCATGGAGAAAAAGTACTGTCAAGAAAGGAAAATCTTACTTTGACATTTTATACTTTTTCTACACGAAACATGCCGAATCCACCACGGATTTTGTGAAAGTTTTGCCAGTGTTGAAAAAACTCATTCAGCTTGACCCAGTTTCTTTTTGCTTTCGCAATAGACGCAACGATACAGTTGATTTTCCGGGCTGACGCATTTGAAAATGTGGTCAAGCTCCTGCTCCGTGGAACAGATGCACCGGGGGTTATCGCAATGAAGCTGATTTACAAGGATTTCGCCGGATGTTTCGGAAGAATCCTCGTGATCAATTTCGGAAAGAAGTTTCAGGATCAATGCCATACGCATATATTTTCCGTTAAGCGCCTGACGGAAATACGCTGCCCGGGGATCATTATCTACCCTTACGCTGATCTCATTGACACGGGGCAACGGATGCAGGACGCGCATGGTAGGCTTTGCAGAACCCATTTTATCCGTAGTCAGAATATAGCTATCCTTCAATCTTTCGTATTCCGCAGGATCGTCAAAACGCTCTCTTTGAATACGGGTCATGTACAGGACATCCAGTTGCGGAATTGCGTCTTCCAGAGATGTAGTTTCTATATACTCCATACCGTTCTTCTCAAGCACCTCGTACTTGATGTAGTTGGGCAAACGAAGTTCCTGGGGTGCGATCAGAACGATCTTTATGTTCTTATATCTGCCCAGAGCGGCTAGCAGAGAATGGACAGTTCTGCCGTATTTCAAATCGCCGCAGCACCCAATTGTCAGGTTTTCCAATCTGCCATTCTCACGGTAGATAGTCAAAAGATCCGCTAATGTCTGGGTGGGATGACAGTGGCCACCGTCACCGGCATTGATAACAGGGATCCATGCCGCTTTTGACGCAACGTATGGAGCGCCCTCCTTAGGATGGCGCATCGCCATGATATCAGCATAACAACTGATCATTTTTGCTGTGTCGGAAATGCTCTCGCCTTTGGATGCGGAAGAGGAGCTTGCTTCGCTGAACCCGATCACATTACCGCCCAGCTCCATCATAGCTGCTTCAAAGCTCAAGCGAGTGCGTGTGGAAGGCTCAAAAAACAGCGTAGCCAGCTTTTTACCCTTGCAAGCATCTGCATATTTTTCCGGATGGGCGCTGATATCACAGGCTGTTTCCATCAGCTGATTCAGCTCATCAACAGAAAAATCCGTAATATCGATCAAACTTCTCATGCTTTTGCTCCGTTCACAGCCAGATAATTCTTAATGCGGGCAACATTCTCCGCGTTTACAGGATCTTCTTCAAGATACTCAATAATATCATAGACATCCACAACGGAGTACACAGGGAAGCCGAATTGCTCCTCGATCTCCTGCATTGCGCCCTTGTCGCCTTGTCCCTTTTCCTTGCGGTCTACCATGACAAAGGTAGCTGCGACCTTGACCCCTTCCAGATTAGAAAGGATTGCCATGCTCTCCCGAATAGCAGTTCCGGCAGTGATCACGTCTTCCACAATGACAACTTCCTCCCCTGCCTGGGGTACATAACCTACAAAAACGCCACCTTCACCATGATCCTTTACTTCCTTACGATTGAAGAAGAAAGGAACGTCCAAGCCGTTTTTGGACAAAGCAACCGCTGCGGAAACTGCAATAGAAATGCCCTTATAGGCAGGTCCGTAAAGAACAGTTTTCTTGTTGCCTACTTTGTCAAAATATGCCTTGGCATAGAACTCGCCAAGCTTGGCGATCTCATCGCCGGTCTTGATCATGCCAGCATTGATAAAGTAAGGGATCTTTCTGCCGCTTTTTGCTGTAAAATCACCAAATTTCAGAACACCTGCACTCTGCAAAAACTGGATAAATTCTCTTTTATAGCTTTCCATGATCTGTCTCCTTATGATTTAATCGCAAAACTCAGCAACACAACGCTCATATGCGGCAACAGGATCTTCCGCAGCAGTAATGGGGCGACCGACAACAATGTAATCAGAGCCGATCTCCTTCGCCTGAGCGGGAGTCATCACCCGTTTCTGATCACCCGCGTCTCCGTCAGCAAAACGGACGCCGGGGGTAACAGTCAGGAACTTCTTGCCGCATGTGTCATGCACTTTGCCGGCTTCCAGAGGAGAGCAGACAATGCCGTCCAAACCAGCCTCTTCGGCGCATTTCGCATAATGCATGACTACTTTATCGATAGGCTCACGGATCAGAATATCCTCTTCCATGCTCTGCTGATCGGTGGAGGTCAGCTGTGTCACCGCGATCAGAAGCGGACGGCTGCCGTCAGAACGGGTCAGACCCTCCAGCGCGGCGCGCATCATGTTTTTTGTACCAGCAGCATGAAGATTGGTAATATCCACATCCAGACGGCTGAGGACCGCCATAGCCTTCTTAACAGTATTGGGGATATCGTGCAGCTTCAGATCCAGAAAGATCTTATGGCCTCTTGCCTTGATTTCCTTAACAATGGCAGGGCCTTCTGCATAATACAGTTCCATACCAATCTTGACAAAAGGCTTTCTGCCGGTAAATTTATCCAAAAATGCAAATGTTTGTTCTGCGCTTGCAAAATCGCAGGCTACAATAACATCCTTTCCCATTACATTACGCCTCCTATGATTTCTTTTAATGTATCGATTTTATAACGGTCCATCACACGGGGGAGATCGTCGATAATATTGCGGCATACATAAGGATCTACCAGATTTGCAGCGCCTACTTCTACTGCTGTTGCGCCGGCAAGCATCATCTCGATCACATCTTCGGCGCTGGAAACACCGCCTATGCCAACAACCGGGATCTTCACGGCACTGGCCACCTGATAAACCATGCGAACTGCAACAGGGAAAATCGCAGAGCCGGAGAATCCGCCCATTTTGTTGGCAATGATCGGCTTACGGCTGCGAAGGTCAATACGCATACCCAACATAGTATTGATCAGACTGATTCCGTCAGCACCGGCATCCTCACATGCTTTTGCAATAGAAACAATGTCCGTAACATTGGGACTGAGTTTTACGATCACAGGCTTTGTTGTCACCTTTTTGACTGCGTCGGTCACTTCTGCCGCCGCTATGGGGTCCGTTCCGAAGCTCATACCCCCGCCATGAACATTGGGACAACTGACATTGACCTCAAGCCAGCCCACCTGCTCTTCCTTGTCCAGCTTTTCGCAGGTATAAGCATAATCCTCTACACTGAAACCACTGACATTTGCCATAACCGGCTTGTGGAAGCATTTCTTCAGCTTAGGCAATTCCTCTGCAATTACCTTTTCCACACCGGGGTTTTGAAGTCCCACCGCATTGATCATGCCGGCAGTACATTCTGCGATTCGAGGTGTGGGGTTACCAAATCTGGGATCCTTTGTCGTTCCCTTAAAAGAGAATGTTCCTAGACAGTTAATGTCATAAAGTTCTGCGTATTCATATCCGTAGCCGAAAGTTCCGCTGGCAGGGATCACGGGATTGTCAAGTTCAATACCGCAGAGATCGACACTTAATCTTCCCATAAGATCTCCTCCTTTTTCATGACAGGACCTTCCTTGCATATCCGCTTATAGCCGGTTATAGTCTTGCAGGAGCAACCCATGCAAGCGCCAAAACCGCAGCCCATTCGCTTTTCAAAGCTCATCTGACCGGATGTAGCAGAGGTCTTATAAACAGCCTTCAGCATAGGCTCCGGACCGCAAGTATAGAAATAGGTATAGTCTATACCCTTCACGGCATCGGTAACAAAGCCCTTCATGCCGTAAGAGCCGTCCACAGTGGTCACAATCACATCCGCGCCCAAGGCCTTAAATTCATCCTCATAGAATACCTCAGACCGGGTGTTAAAGCCAAGAATAACGGAAACCTTCTTTCCCTGCTTAATCAACTTTTTTGCAAGCAGATACATTGGAGGTACGCCTACGCCGCCACCAAGCAGAACAGGTCTGTCACCGGACAAAGTCAAATCATAGCCGTTGCCAAGTCCGGTAAGAACATCCAGTTTGCCTTCGGTCATCCGGGACATCTGCTCTGTGCCCTTACCTACCACCTTATAGATGATTGTAACCGTACCCTCATCTACATCGCATACGGAGATGGGACGCCGCAGATACAGACCGTCCAGCTTAATGTTGACAAACTGGCCGGGAGCAGTAATGGCAGAAACATCACCGGAGAGGGTCATCTTATAAACATTATCCGTAAGAGGTACGTTTCGGATAATCTCAAAAAAACCTTGTTTCATAGACACCTCTTAAGCATCGATGGTAGAAATTGTCAATGTGGTCTCCTCAAGGACATCCAAAAGCACCTTGACAGTATCCAGCGCAGTGAAGATTGTCACATTGTTCTCTGTTGCCAGCAGTCGGATCTGGTGGCCGTCATTCTGAGCGCCGTCTGCGCCGGGATCTCTGGTATTGATCACATAGGCAATGTGACCCTGCCGCAGCGCGTCAGGGATCTCCTCGCTGCCTTCGCTGATCTTGCCCAGCATGTGAGTACGAATACCGTTACTCTTCAAGAACATAGCTGTACCCTTGGTTGCCTGAATGTTAAAGCCCAGATTATAGAACCGGCGGATCAGAGGCAGTGCCTCTTCCTTATCCTTGTCTGCAATGGTCGCAAATACAGTGCCGTAATTCTGCAGATGCATACCGGATGCCTGCAAGGATTTATACAAGGCGCGGTTCAGTTTGTCATCGTAACCGATGGCTTCACCGGTAGATTTCATCTCAGGGCTGAGGTAAGCATCCAGGCCTCGGAGCTTGTTGAAAGAGAATACCGGAGCTTTCACATACCAGCGAGCTCTCTCTTCGGGATAGATATCAAACAGGCCCTGTTCCTTCAGACTCTTGCCCAGAATAACCTCTGTGGCGATATCTGCCAGGCTATAGCCTGTTGCCTTGCTGAGGAAAGGCACAGTGCGGGAAGAACGGGGGTTTACTTCGATAATAAAGACATTTTCGTCCTGGTCAACAATGAACTGAATATTATAAAGACCGACGATGCCAATTCCAAGACCCAGCTTCTTGGCGTACTGCAGAATAATTCCCTTCACCTTATTGGAGATGGAGAAAGGAGGATACACGCTCATGGAGTCGCCTGAGTGAACGCCGGTCCGCTCAACCAGCTCCATAATGCCGGGAACAAAGACATTGATGCCGTCGCAGATAGCATCAACCTCAACCTCCTTGCCCTGAATATACTTATCCACAAGAACAGGCTTGTCCTCATCGATCTCAACAGCAGTCTTCAGGTAATTCTGTAGCTGCGCCTCGTTGGCAACGATCTGCATAGCTCTTCCGCCCAGGACAAAACTGGGACGAACCAGGACAGGATAACCGATCTCTGCCGCTGCAGCGATACCATCCTCGATCTTGGTAACTGCACGGCCCTTTGCCCGGGGAATGTCCAGCTCATTCAAAAGATTCTCAAAAGCATTCCGGTCCTCTGCACGCTCTATGGCAGCGCAGTCAGTACCGATGATCTTAACGCCACGGTCTGTCAAAGGCTGGGCAAGATTGATAGCAGTCTGACCGCCCAGAGATGCAATGACACCCTCCGGCTTTTCAAACTCAATGATGTTCATAACGTCTTCCGGAGTCAGCGGCTCAAAATACAGCTTGTCCGCTGTGGTATAGTCCGTAGAGACAGTCTCCGGGTTGTTATTGATAATGATGGCCTCATAGCCGGAATTTTTAATGGTTGTTACCGCATGGACGGTGGAATAGTCAAACTCTACGCCCTGTCCGATACGGATAGGACCTGCGCCCAACACAACGATTTTTTTCTTATTCGTAAGGACGGAGGCGTTCTCTCCGGTGTAGGAAGAATAGAAATAAGGAATATACGCGCCGGTGTGGCAGGTATCCACCATTCTGAATACAGGAAACAGATCGTTCTCCTTGCGGAAATGATAGACATCCAACTCGGAGCATTTCCACAGCTTTGCGACATAACGGTCACTGAAGCCCATCTTTTTCGCAGCTTTAAGTGTATCCAGATCTCTGGGATTTACCTTCAGAATCTCCTCCATTTCCACGATTCGCTTGATTGCCTCCAGGAAGAAGGGAGTGATCTTAGTGACCTCATATAGCTTTTCAACAGAAACGCCATGATAGATCAGCTCGGCAATGGCAAATATATTGTCCGAACGGAACTCCTGAATATATTCAAGCAGCTCCTCCACTGACATATTATCAAACTTAGGCAGATGTAGATGATTTGCGCCAATCTCCAAGGAGCGAATGCCCTTCAGCAAACACTCTTCCAAAGTGGAGCCGATACCCATTACCTCACCGGTAGCCTTCATCTGAGTACCCAGTGAATTGGAGGCTGCGGTAAACTTGTCAAAGGGGAAACGAGGCAGCTTGGCGATCATGTAGTCGAGTCTGGGCTCAAAAGCAGCATTGGTGTTGGCGATCTTGATCTCCTCTAAAGACATGCCAACAGCGATCTTAGCGGTCACCCGGGCGATGGGATATCCGGAAGCCTTGGATGCCAAAGCGGAAGACCGGGAGACTCTGGGATTGACCTCAATAAGGAAATATTCGCTGGAATGGGGATTCAAGGCAAACTGTACATTACAGCCGCCCTCGATCTTCAGTTCGCGAATGATCTTGATAGCAGAATCATTCAGCATTTTCAGGTCGTGGTCATTGAGCGTCATGATAGGCGCAACAACAATAGAGTCACCAGTGTGAACGCCAACGGGATCAATGTTTTCCATACCGCAAATGGTGATAGCATGGTCATTGGTATCCCGCATAACTTCAAATTCAATTTCCTTATAACCCTTTACACTCTTCTCCACAAGGACCTGATGTACAGGAGAGAGCTTAAAGGCATTCAGACCGATCTCCACCAGTTCCTCTTCACTATAAGCAAAACCGCCGCCGGTTCCACCCAATGTGAATGCAGGCCGCAGAACGACAGGATAGCCAATTCTTGCAGCCGCTTCCTTAGCTTCTTCGATGGAATATGTGATCTCAGAAGGAATAACGGGCTCACCGATATTCTGACACATCTCCTTAAAAAGCTCTCTGTCCTCGGCGCGTTCAATGGATTCACTGCTTGTACCCAGGAGTTCCACATTACACTCTTTCAGAACGCCTTTTTTCTCCAGCTGCATTGCCAGGTTCAGGCCGGTCTGTCCGCCGATACCGGGCAGAATCGCATCAGGGCGTTCATAGCGGAGGATCTTGGCAATATACTCCAAAGTCAATGGCTCCATGTACACCTTATCGGCAATGGTAGTGTCTGTCATAATGGTAGCGGGGTTGGAGTTGCAAAGAACAACCTCATATCCCTCTTCCTTCAGAGCAAGGCATGCCTGAGTGCCTGCATAGTCAAATTCAGCAGCCTGACCGATCACAATAGGACCGGAGCCGATAATCAATACTTTTTTAATATCTGTTCTCTTTGCCATAATAGATTCCTCCTAAACCTTCTTCTTATAAACAACCTTGCCATCGCAAACCGTCATAACACATTCTCCGTAGAGCTGCCATCCTTCAAAAGGAGTCGCCTTGCCCATAGAGAGAAATTCTTTCGGATCAACTGTAAACGCCTTATTCAGATCCCAAACTGTAAAATCATTTCCAAGAGGGATTCCAAAACGCTTTCTTGGATTCTCCGAAAGAAGCTGGATCAGTTTGTCGAGACTAATGATTCCGGTCTTAACCAGGTGTGTATACATTACCGGGAAAGCCGTTTCGATGCCAACAACACCGAAGGCGCTCCCTGAAAGGCCTTTTGCCTTTTCTTCGGCGGAATGGGGAGCATGATCAGTTGCGATCATGTCTATCGTGCCGTCACAGATTCCCTCTACAAGAGCCTGCTTGTCCTCTGCGCTGCGGATGGGAGGATTCATTTTAAATCTCCCGTCCTCCTGAAGCTGGGAATCATCCATAACCAGGTAGTGAGGTCCTGTTTCGCAGGTAACATCCAAACCTTTCGCTTTTGCCTGACGAATAAGCTCCACGCTTTCCTTTGTAGAGATGTGGCAAACATGATATGCGCAACCTGTTTCCTCAACCAGCTTAAGGTCTCTTGCGATCTGTTCATACTCGCTGGCGCTGCAGATGCCCTTATGACCATGTTCCGCTGCATACGCACCGTCATGGATATAGCCTCCCCGGAGCAGGCTGTTGACCTCGCAATGGGCAACGATCATTTTCCCAAGTGCTTTCGCACGGAGCATTGCCTGGCGCATCATGTCATCGCTTTGTACGCCTCTGCCATCATCGGAAAAAGCGATCACATCCTCAGCCATTGCCTCCAGGTCGGCATGTTCTTCGCCCTTTTCTCCTACTGTGATCGCGCCGTAAGGATACACATGGATCACAGCGCCTTCTTCGATCAGCTTCAGCTGCTGGTCCAAGTGTTCCCGGCTGTCCGGAACAGGGTTCAAATTCGGCATTGTGCATACTGCGGTGTAACCGCCTCTTGCAGACGCCTTGGAACCGGACATCATGGTTTCCTTATAAGAAAATCCCGGCTCACGGAAATGCACATGCACATCACAAAAGCCGGGAAAAACAGCATATTCAGAAACGCCAAAAGAGGACAATTGCATCATAAACGGAGAAATAGCAGAAAAGACATCATCAACACAGCATCCAACATTCTTCAACTTAACTGCTGCGCTCATCATCATGTTTCCTCCTGTGTTATTTTTATCCGTGTAAGTATACCACAGGGCCAATAATTTGTCAAACCCTGTGGCATGTTTTTCCACTTAAAAAATACACAAATATTTATGACTTCGGATAGCTCTGAATATCCAAATCCACAAATGGATAAACGCGCTCCCAGCCGGTCTGGGTTTTACGGACACTGCAGCGATGCTCGCTAAGCAATCGTACGATGTCATATACATCGATCCATATTTCAGAATTACATTCTTTCTGACTTTCGTCGAATATGAGCTGCATACCAAAATGCAAATGGACGGTTTCAATATTATTTACATTTTCCCTGTCTGAGTATCCTGTTCTCCCCATAAATCCAATAATGTCTCCGGCCTGGACTGTCATTCCCTCCTCCAAACCTTGCGCAAAAGGGTGATCCTTCTGCAGATGGGCATAGTAATAATATCGTTTGGAATCAAAGGATCGTATTCCGATCCGCCATCCACCATACCGATTCCATCCCATCGCCTCGATCACACCGCCCTCAACTGCAATGATAGGTGTCCCCTGACTGCCCATCAAATCATTTCCCAAGTGTTTTCTTGCAAAACCAAAAGACCGGCTATTTCCAAAATCAGAGCAATGACTGTAACCGTACCCCGCTGCGACAGGCGAAAACGCTTTCAATCCATATATGGGTTTTGCTTGCCCATCGACAACGATCTCATAAGACCCCAACATGCCCCCCAGTGCTGCCTCATAGGCGTTGTGGTAATAGGAATAATATTTTCCCAGCTCTCCGCAAAGCTCCTCCGGCAATTTATCCTCCGTCTTAAGCTGGCTGGCTGCGTTTTTAACAGACACGATCCCGCACCGACCTCCTGTTCGGCAGGCTGCAACGGCAAGTACATCAATCCAGCTGATATGTTTTTCCTGATCAAAGGATTGAATATCCACATTCATAGCATATTTCAGTGATTCATAAGGTACTTTGAAATCCACCCACCGAATCGTTTCCCCACGGACAGGTACGGATAGCAATAAACAGATAACCAAAAGCAAAATAATTTGCCGCTTCATAACCCTCACCTCTACACTAGGCTATGAAACGGCAAAAAATCTATACAATGTAATTATTTCAAATCTTTTCGAATCCCTTCGGCAATCCGATAAATATCCTCCATTTTCTGGATGCTGGATATTTGTTCCTTATAATAATTGGCATAAGCCACACCTCGAAGATACCATGCAAAATGCTTTCTGGCTTCCAGGCAGGCAATATGTTCGCCCTTATCCGCATAGGCTATCTCAAACTGCCGGACAGCTACATCGACACGCTGGGCAAGGGGTGGTCTTTGATATCCGTTGCCTGTGGAAAGCATCTCTTTGACTTCCGCAAATACCCACGGATTTCCAAAGCTTGCCCGACCGATCATAACGCCGTCGGCACCGGTCCAACTCATGCACTTTCTTGCAGACTCGCCATCCACCACATCGCCGTTCGCAATGACGGGTATGGACAATTGTTCCTTGACCTTACGAATCATATCCCAGTCTGCCGTACCGGAATAGAGCATGCTTCTGGTTCTTCCGTGAACAGACAGCATAGCTGCACCGCTCTCCTGCATCCGTTTGGTAAAATCCAGAACATTGATAGATCCCTTATCCCATCCCAAACGACATTTCACAGTCACAGGAACATCAACTGCATCAACAACAGCGGTTACAATATCTGACGCCAGTTCCGGTGTTCGCATCAAGCCGCAACCGTCACCTGAATTGGCAATTTTAGGCATAGGACAGCCCATGTTGATGTCGATAAAATCACAGCCGGATATCTCAAGGGCAAGGGTAGCTGCCTCTGCCATGATTGCCGGATCGTTGCCAAATATCTGGGCGGCGCAAATTCCGGATTCCGTCTTCTTTAGCAATGCCGCACTTTTTTTGTCCTTATATACCAACGCACGGGAGGAGACCATTTCCGTAACGGTAATGCCTGCGCCAAGTTCTGCGCATATATTGCGGAACGCCCAATCTGTAACGCCGGCCATCGGCCCAAGAACAACAGGGTTCTCAATTTGTATATTACCGATGCGCACTGCTGCCACCTCCCCTTTTTAGGGAAATTATAACACAGCAGCATTCTTTTCGCAAGTCCAGGCTGACATGGCTAGAGAAGCAAGGTTATTGCCCAGATAATACCGGTCATCAAAGCGCCGCCAACAGCCCATACAGGTCCAGCCGATAAAATCCCTGTTTTGCCATTATGAGAAGATCCGCTGATCAGTTTTCGTGCTTCCTTCATAAGGGCATCATCTGTTACGCCCTCACTTCCAATAGCGTCATCCTTTAATATAAAGATCGCCTGTTCAAAAAGCTTGGGGTCAGGTGAATGAACAACGATCACCTGTCTGGAAATTCCCTTTACCATTGGCATACGCCTCCTTTACAAAAGCAGTATTCCCGTTGGTAATTTTTTCATTCATCCAAGGGTCGTTTATATCTCCCGTGAGGCTGCCATTCCGGCAGCGGAAGCCGTTGCATTGCGCCAAATATTCGTTCCTTCAAGTCGGGATATGTAGCACTGAGGTCATAGACCAGTTTTTTAATCTCTTCCCGCTTCGTGTTTTTATCCACAGGACACCGGTTTGTTAAAACCGGAATCTGCTGTCGGGAAACAAAGTTATCGATAGTCTGTTCTTTAATATACAGCATAGGGCGAATTTGAATAATTCCCGTGCGGTCAAGATCTGTTACCGGCTGGAAGCAGCTGATCCTACCTTCATAAATCAAGGACATCACAAAAGTCTCCACAGCATCGTCATAGTGATGGCCGAGCGCAAGCTTGTTCAATCCCCGATCCAGCAGCGCCTGATTCAATGCACCTCTACGCATCTTGGAGCACATCGAGCAAGGATTCTTTTCCTTCCGGTGATCGAATATGATTGGGCCTATTTCTGTTTTCACCAAGGTAAACGGGACTTCCAGACGATCACACAAAGCAGCGATTCCGTCATAATTCATACCCAGACCCATGTCGACAGTAATTGCTTCCAGTTCAAAGGGATTATGGTTATATTTCTTCAGTTCCGCAAGAAATACCAACAGCGCCAAAGAGTCCTTGCCGCCGGAAACACCAACACCGATCTTGTCCCCCGGACTTATCATGTTGTAATCTTCTACGCATCTGCGCACAAGACCGATCAATCTTTGTGTCATTTTTACACCTCAAATATCAAAAATAGAAAGCGAGCATTTAAGAGCATATTAAAGAAAATAAGAGCTTTTTGAAGTTAATAATTGATTTCAGAAATTTATTTCCAAAAAAGGTTGACTTTTTTTCCTGCCTATGGTATAAGAGTCTAGCGTTTTGCAGTCATTGTACTGTCAATACATGAATTTGTCAAAATATTTTAACCTAAATGGAGGAAAGCATAATGTCCACTACACTCGCTAAGAACGAGACCGTACAGCGCAAGTGGTATGTGATCGACGCAGCAGGCAAGCCCCTGGGCCGTACCGCTGTTATTGCTGCTAACCTGCTCCGCGGTAAGCACAAGGTTGATTTCACTCCCAACGTTGATTGCGGCGACTATGTCATCATCATCAACACCGACAAGGCTGTTCTGACCGGCAAGAAGGCTGAGCAGAAGACCTACTACCGCGTATCCGGCTGGATCGGCGGTTTGAAGGAAACCAAGGCTCGCATCATGATGGAGAACCGCTCCGACTACGCTATGGAGCTGGCTGTCAAGGGCATGCTGCCCAAGAACACCCTGGGCCGTCACAGCCTGGGCCGTCTGCACCTGTACAAGGGCAACGAGCATCCTCATGCTGCTCAGAAGCCCGAGGCATGGACCCTGGACTGATTTGGAGGTAAACGATTATGTACGAGAGCAAGAAGAAGTATAACTACGGCACCGGCCGTCGTAAGTCCTCCGTTGCCCGTGTTCGTGTGTACGAGAACGGCACCGGTTCTATCATCATCAATGGCCGTGACATCGACGATTACTTTGGCCTGGACACCCTGAAGCTGGTTGTCCGTCAGCCCCTGGTCACCACCGACATGGTCGGTAAGGTTGACGTTGTTGTTACTGTCGCAGGCGGCGGTGTTACCGGCCAGGCTGGCGCTATCCGTCACGGCATTTCCCGTGCCCTGCTGACCCTGAACCCCGAGCTGCGCCCCACTCTGAAGGCTGCCGGTTACCTGACCCGCGACCCCAGAATGAAGGAAAGAAAGAAGTACGGTCTGAAGGCCGCACGTCGCGCACCTCAGTTCTCCAAGAGATAATCTGCCGAGAATATTTTGGTCTTTCGCACACCCGAGGGATTTTTCCTTCGGGTGTGCTTTTTTCTGCGTACGCACGAGGCAGATCATCTCCGTCGCCCTGAGGGCTGCTCGCAGTCGCTTCGCAGCTTTCGGCTAAAATCGTGCCACCGGCACGATTTCTTAACGCCGAAACAGTTCTCCAAGAGATAATTTCTCAACTTACAAGCACTCACTTCGGTGGGTGCTTGTTTCTTTCTGCGGCAGGCTACTTATGAACATTCCGTGTCATTCCGAGGCCGAAGGCCGTGGGAATCCGTTTCTCATAACGGTACA
>JAZNZT010000077.1:0-25792 GCA_045595075.1 Faecousia sp. | reverse complement strand
GCTTTTCGGTTTCACTGACATAGCCGTCAAATTCGTCACCGAATGTGTTGCCAGACACGCTCAATGTGGAGGTGTGGATCAGCTTTGCATTTGCTGCTTTGCAGAAATTAATCAGTCGCTTGGTTGTCTCTACATTAGCCTCATAGAAATACTTATATGAGCCATAGTGTTTGACACTGGCAGCGGTATTGATAACTGTATCAACTGTGTCCACTAATTCTGCATATGTCGCATCGTCCAATCCCAAGTTGTCCTTCTGAAGATCAGCACAGATAACCTGAATGCGGTCATTACCCACATGCTTACCGCCAAAATAGAAGTCTAACAGCTTATTCAGTCGTGCAGTGCAGTCTGCTTGGTCCTTTCCTCGGACAAGGCAGTATGCTGTTCCGGTATCGTTCTCCAAGAAATCAGCCAGGATATGAATGCCCAAATAGCCCGTCGCACCGGCAAGAAGGATATTGCCTACTTCGCATTTTTTAGGTGCAGTAATATACTCTGGCTTGTTCTTCTCCAAGATGGCATTCACAGCAGCGAAGTTAACGTCAGCAAAGGAAATTTCCTGCTTGTCTCCATTTTCAATGCACTCCCAAAGCTCCTTGACTGTGGGATAGTCGAAAACATTTTGTAGATTAAAGTAAATGCCTTCGTTGTGTGCCTTGGAGACAAATTCGATAGCTTTCAAGGAATCGCCACCCAAGTCAAAGAAGTCATCTGCAATGCCCACGGGAGTTACATCCAGAATTTGTTCCATCAGCCCGCAGAGCAGTTTCTGCTGCTTGTTCTCCGGTGGGACATATTCCGCATCATTTGTAATGTTTTCCAGATCTACCTCTGGCAGAGCCTTGCGGTTGACCTTGCCACTGCTGGTCAAAGGCATCTCATTTAGATGAGTAAAGATGTGGGGCAGCATATACTTGGGGAGCTTTTTACCGATGTGGTTGCGAATCTCCTTTGCATCGACCTCAGTTCCGGTATAGAAAGCGCAGATTAACTGTCGGCCTTCGCTGTTTTTGTGTACAACAACCACAGCCTGAGAAATACCGTCAATACCATCAATGGCATTTTCGATTTCGCCCAGTTCAATACGCAGTCCGCGGATCTTTACTTGGAAGTCATTTCTGCCTACATAGGCAATGTTGCCATCTTCCCGCCAGTAGGCAAGATCGCCAGTCCTGTACAACTGACCCTCGCCAAAGGGGTTATCGATAAACTTTTCGGCTGTGAGTTCCGGTCTGTTCAAGTAACCTGCACCAACACCGTCACCGGCAATGCAGAGCTCGCCAATTACGCCAATAGGAGCAGGTTGTATATAGTTATCTACGATATAAATCTGCGTATTGGTGACAGGGTGTCCAATAGTGATTTCTTTGTCTTGCTCAAGCTCATCGACCATAACGCAAATTGTAGTTTCGGTAGGTCCGTAAATATTGTACACTTTGCTGTTGGGAGCAACATTCTTGATAAGTTCAAGCAGGTGCTGCGAAAACACTTCACCACCGATAACAAAATTCTTCACTCTAGCAAAACATGCTTTGTTGATGCTGTGCTTGATGTAATTTTCAATTTTAGTCGGTGTTGAGAAGAACATATTACTGTCAGAATGTTCAAATAGCTTTTCGAACAAGGTCTGATTATATATTGCATCCTCACTTGCCAAAATAACTTGTTTGCCTTGTGCTACTGATAGGACAGAATCCATAATAAATGCATCGAAGGTAATAATGGTTGCAGATACAACAGTATCAACGTCCTGCCAGAATCTTTGATTTGCAGTTATGAAATTCATCAAGCCGCGATGTTTCAATAAAGACATTTTGGGCCTGCCTGTTGATCCGGAGGTGTGGAGAGCACAGAACGGATTGTTTTGATTAACACATATATTGGGATTAGAATTATTCTTGTTTGCCAGTTCTTCTGCTATGTTGATTTCTTCAATACAATATATGGCATTGCTTTCAGCCAGCATATACTCAATTCTATCATCCGGATAGGTGGGATCTATGGGCATGTACGCCGCGCCGGTTTTAAGTACACCTAGCATTGCGGAAAATAAATAACTTTTTCGAGCAAGTTTTATCGCAACAATATCACCAACGCCAACACCTTTTCCAATCAGTGAATTAGCAATGCAGTTAGCTTGTTCGTTGAGTTCCAAATAGGTCATTGTTTGGTCGCAAGCAACAACCGCAACCTTATTCGGAGTACGTTCTACCTGATCTTCGAACAGGTGATGGACGCATTTATCCTTGGGATAGTCCACTGCAGTATCATTGAACTGGTAAAGCAGCTTTTGGCGTTCCTGCTCCGTTACAGCCGAAATGTCCATAAGAGCCATCTTAGCATCCAACATTTGTGCAAGGATCAGTTTATATCCATCAACAAGCCGCTGAATAGTATTCTTTTTAAACAAATCAGTGCAGTACTCTGCCATAATAACAACGCCGGTTTCCCTGGGCATTACATTGAATGTAAAATCATATTTTGCGGTTGTGGTGGGGATGGGAAGCAGTTCTGTCTTTTGGTCACCAAAAACTACATCCGTCATTTGCTCACTTTGGTAGGCAAACATCACATCGAACAGCGGATTTCTGCCCGGTGTGTCGACATGCAATTTCTTGACCAATTCACCGTAGGGATAGTCCTGATGATCCATAGCAGCAACGGAATTTGCCTTTACTTCCTGCAGGAAGTCCGCAACCGTTTTGGTACCAATAGGCTGATTGCGCAGGGCAATCGTATTGACGAACATACCGATTGTATCCAAATACTTGCTGCTTCTGCCGGAAATGGGCATACCAACCACAACATCCTCGTTTCCAGAGAATTTGGACAGGAGAATGTTAAAAGCACCCATATAGACTACATAGGGAGTGATGCTTTGCTCTTTGCAGAAGGCAAGAACACGATTATGGAGTTTGCTCTCTACCTTATCGTAAATCGCACAGCCGTTAAAGCTCTGCTTTTGGCCACGATGAAAATCAGTGTTGATTTCCAGTACGGGCACATCATCACTATAAACGGACAACCAGTATCTTTCACTCTCGGTATGATCCTGCTTTTGGACAGCAAATTGCTTATACTGCACCGGGGAGTTTTCAAGAGGTCTGCCGATATACAGTTCGTTCAGCTCTCGCAGGAAAATGGGCATAGAGCTACCGTCGGTGATGATATGGTGCATGTCGATCATCACCGTGTTTTCGTAGTAACCTACATGCAAAAGCGGAGCCTGCCCCAGGTCAAAGGGACGTATAAAGGCTGCGATATTGTCAGTAGCCAACTGCTCCACAGAACATTGCACTGTGTTGTTGATAACTTGAACAATATGACCGTCTTTATTCTCGAAATGGGTGCGCAGGCTCTCGTGACGGGTAATCAGTTGATTAACCGCATTCTGCAACCTCTGTACATCCAAATCGTAAACTGTAAATGCGTAAGGTACATTGTAGATAGGGCTGTCAGCATGGGTGCTTTGGGCAGTGTAGACACGCATTTGAGCGTCGGTTGCAGGAATATCACCGGAATAATCGGTGGTATCTTCCGTGCTTTCTGCCAAAGTTAACTGCTTTGCCAACTCTTTCACTGTTTCACAGGCAAAGATCGTCTTGGTGTCTGTATGATAGCCCTGCTTTTCCAGCTTAGAGATCAGTTCGATTGCCTTCAGACTATCTCCGCCCACATCAAAGAAGTTGTCCAGTATACCTACCTTATCCGTACCGAGCACAGCTTCAATAGCGGTTGCAAGAGTTTTCTCTTGCTCTGTAGTGGGCGCCACATATTCCACGGCGTTATCGATAGCATACAGATCCACCTCCGGCAAAGCTTTTCGGTTGACCTTGCCACTGCTGGTCAGGGGCATCTCATTTAGATGGGTAAAGATGTGTGGCAGCATATACTTAGGAAGTTTCTTACCAATGTGGTTGCGGATTTTCTTTGCATCTACTTCCTCACCGGTGTAAAATGCACAGATCAGCTGTCGTCCCTCGTTGTTTTTGCGTACGACAACTACAGCCTGAGAAATACCGTCAATGCCGTCAATATCATTTTCGATCTCGCCCAGTTCGATACGTAATCCACGGATTTTTATCTGGAAGTCATTTCTGCCCACATATGCTATATTGCCATCTTCGCGCCAATAGGCCAGGTCACCGGTCTTGTACAGTTTGCCCTCGCCAAAGGGATTGTCAACAAACTTCTCTGCCGTCAGTTCAGGTCTGTTCAGATAACCTGCACCAACTCCATCACCGGCAATGCAGAGCTCGCCTATAACACCGATGGAAGTCGGCTGCATATGTTTATCCACAATATAAATCTGTGTATTAGCAATAGGTTTACCGATGGTGATTTCTCTGCCTTTTTTCAGTTCATCCACCATAACGCAAATTGTTGTCTCGGTTGGGCCGTAAATATTATAGACATAGCTTTCGGGCGAAACGTCCTTGATAAGCGTAAGCAAATGCTCCGAAAATACTTCACCGCCAATAACAAAACTCTTTATTCTTGAAAGATAGGTTTTATCTTTGCTGCTCCCAATATAGTTCTCGATTTTGGTGGGTGTTGAGAAGAACATATTACTATCGGAGTGTTCAAACAGGTTCTCAAACAATTTCTGATTATAAATTTCATCCTCACTTGCCAAAACAACCTGTTTGCCCTGTGCCACGGATAAAACAGAATCCATTACAAAGGCATCAAAGGTAACAATGGTTGCAGAAACAACCGTATCGATGCCTTGCCAAAATCTTTGGTTAGCAGTAATAAAATTCATTATACCGCTATGCTTTAACAAGGACATTTTAGGCATTCCCGTCGAACCGGAAGTATGTAATGCACAGAAAGCATCATCGTGGCTGATTGCGGTATTTAAGTTTCGAGTATAACCGCTTGAAAGTAACTCTGAAATGTTGTCTTCGTCAATGCAATATTTAGCGTTGCTTTCGGTTAGCATATATTTAATTCTATCGTCCGGATAGGTAGGATCAATCGGCATATATGCCGCACCGGATTTAAGCACACCTATCATTGCAGAGAACAAATAACTTTTCCGTGTTAGTTTTATTGCAACAATGTCTCCGGCAGCAACACCTTCCATAATCAGCGAATGGGCAAAACAATTTGCCTGCTCATTCAACTGTGCATAGGTCAGTGTTTTATCGCATGCAATAACGGCAACCTTATTGGGAGTCCGTGTAACCTGTTCCTCAAACAACTGGTGAACGCACTTATCCTTGGGATAGTCCAGTGCAGTGTCGTTAAAGTCAAACAGAACCTTTTGTTTTTCTTCCGAGGGCAGAAGTTCCAACTCGTAGAGCTTTTTGGTGTCATTTCTGATTGCATCCTGCAGCAGGGTCATCAGATGATTATGCAGCGCATCAATTTCCTGCGCTGTAAACTTATCTGTCTGATAGTCGTAGTGGATGCGGAAAACACCTTCGCGATCCCGGTCATCAATATGGATCTGCAAACTCTCATTCTGCATACCGCAGTGATACCATGTGGTTTCGCAATCACCGCCGGTGATGGTTGCATTCTGATAGCTGAGCATAACATCGTACAGCTTTTCGGAGAAGCTATACTCCTTGCGGATTGCAGACAGCACATCGCCATAATTAAACTTCTGGTGTCGGAAGGCAGAGAAGATAGTCTTGCCCATAGCCGCAAGATTTTCTACAAAAGAATTGCCGTTTTCCAACTCAATGAGCATGGGGACGGTGTTGACAAACATACCCATCGTCCGCTTTTCCCGGACACCGCTTCTGTTCAGGACCGCTGTGCCAAGATAGAACTTCTCGGCATTCATATTGGTGCGGTTCATATAGATGGCAAGCGCAGTCATAAAAAGGGTGTATGCAGAGGATTTACTCTGTGTTGCATAATCCTTGATTTGCTGGGTTTTACCCGCATCCAGCACAAAGGTTTTACGGGTGGCGTTGTAAGAAGCGGCCTGTTTCTCAGACAGGTATGTTACTTCGTCACACTTCTTGAATTGCTCCAGGAAGAAGGTGCGGTCATTCTCATACCGCTGGCTCTCAAGATATTCCTTTTCGCTTTCCACATATTCACAGTAGGAGCAGGCGGAAGGTTCTTCGCCGTTCACAATGGCATTAAACTGCGTGCCAATTAAAGCAATAGTCCAGGCATCGCCGACAATATGATGGAGTTTAGCATAAAGTCCATACTGGCCCGGTAAGACTATGACCTTGATATCGCACAGTTCTCCGTGGAAATCAAAGGGTTCTTCTGCTGATTTTTGTGCATAGGAATCCAACTCCGCTTTGGAATTAAAGTGGAGCACATCGATATTCTTCTCGGTATAAGGAATAATCTGCTGGCTGGGTTGACCGTCTTCCTCGCTGATGCGGATACGCAGTGCATCGTTCAGCTGAAACACCCGGTTAACAGCGGCAGCAAGAGCTGCCTCATCTTTTACACCAGGCAAGAGCATAATGCCGCAGAGCACATTGATCGACCCGCCGGCGAAACGCTCCATATCATATATTAACTTTTGGGGTTTGGTTAAATTCATTGAAAATCCCTCTTTGCATACTGGACATTGTCAAAAGGTGTACCTTTTGACTGCTACTATTAATTGCTAATTTTACCATAAATCCCCTGTAAACGCAACTGTTTATAGAGATTATTTCGGTTTCTGTCGTTTCCAAAGGCATTGCCGACGTTATCTAACCGCTATTGTCAAAAGGTACACCTTTTGACTGCTTTCTCTATTTTCGTGTCAGGTGATATTCTCGCCTGCGGCGGTAAAAGGTAGATTCGCTCATATTGCAAAGCTGCAGAGCCTCGGCAGTTGATATTTTCCCTTTGTCCCAATACCGGATGATCTTCTCAAAATTCTCTGGGATCGGTGTTTCCGGTCTGCCGAATTTCACGCCTTTGGCTTTTGCGGCTGCAATACCTTGTGCTTGGCGTTTCCGTATGTTCTCCCGTTCATTCTGTGCCACAAAGGACAGTATCTGCAGCACAAGGTCAGCGATGAATGTACCCATCAAGTCTTTACCATTTCGGGTATCCAGCAAGGGCATATCGATCACGCAAATATCAATGCCGATTTCCTTTGTCAGTATCCGCCACTGCTTTTGGATATCCTCGTAGTTACGGCCCAGCCGGTCTATACTGAGTATGTACAGCAGATCCCCGGCTTTTAGCCGTCGGACGAGCCTTTTATACTGTGGTCGTTCAAAGTCCTTGCCGGATTGCTTGTCCGTGTAGATGTTTTTCTGCGGAATGTTTGCATCAATCATAGCCACAAGCTGTCTGTCCTCGTTCTGGTCAGTACTTGAAACTCTCACATATCCGTATATGCTCATAAAATCACCTTCCTCTCAAATATCATACACAACGAAAAAGCCAGTGCATAAACACACTGGCTTTCCTATCTACTATCTACTTAGACTGACAGACTGACAATGATATATAAATATAACTATACTCAGTCTTTATATTATTAATCTTACTTGTGTGCCAAATCGACATATCTTGATGTGCCATTTTGGCATGTCTTGATATGCCGATTTGGCACATCAGGGATTTACAACAACTTTTTAGGTGGAACGTCTATGTATTTCCCACCTTTCGCCTTGAACGGCTCGTTGCTTCGCCTGTCCGATATCCGGGGTAAACGGAACACTCTTTCTACCTCTGCAAGATCACAGGTATGCACATCTGCCCAACAGTATTTTTCGATAACATCCTTTTGATAGCCAAAGCAGACAATACACACTTGATTATCTAGCGACTGCCGGTATGCCCGTTGCAACCGGGGGATGTTGCAATCAAGGCCCAACACATAGTTTTGGCCGGTTTGCTTATTCAGCGCATCAAAGTTTTCGTTTATGGGCGGAGCATAGTTATCTCCCAATAGTGCTTGGACTAACTTCTGACGGTAGTTTGGTATCTGTAGGACTTCCAGGGTGCGCATTCCGTTTTCGTCCAGCGGAATAACAGCGGTAGGACACGCAAACAGGTCAAAGGCTTCTGCAAAGGTGTCGTAGGTTTGTTTTTGGTTCCTCTCCTTTGGTATCATGATCCCATCCACGATTTCCTCCAGTACGCCGTTGCCGGTGAAGATCACAAACGGTTTTCTGCCCATCAGAATGTCCTGGGACATAAATTCTCTTTGTTCGTTGTTGGTGTAAATTCCCTTGTTGTCAGGTACTACATAATAGGGGATGAACACATAGTCGCCTGTATAATAGAAGCCTTTCATCTGGGTGTACCAGAGCAGCTTTTGAGGCTCTTGGCGCAAGGCGTAAGCTGCCAGATAGATACGACCTTGCTTTTTTGCAGGAGGGGTTTGGGCAAACACATCTACGCCGTATCTTTGGAAAAAGAGAGCAATTTCTGCGCCTCGGAGTCTCCGGGCAATGATCGATTCGTCAGTGCGATAACTCGGATCAAGTGCATAATCAAAGCCTGCTTTCTGCAGTACCTCGTACGCAACAGGCGTCAGCCGGTAACTCAGCTTGTTCCTGGTCACACGCATCAGCTTTGCTTCCAAAAGAGAGCTAACGATTTCTGCAGGGAGATTTTCCGACCTGCGCCTGGGCAATTCCTTGCACCAGGCGCAGAGCCGCAAAATCTCCATTTCTGCTTTGCTGAACAGCATTAAACCACACCTCCCGATATACTAGGGTCCGCTTTTTGGATTTTTACGCCCTTAAAAATGCCAAGAAACCCGCATAAACACTGGCTTTTGGTCCGGTCAGTTTTTGGTTTTTTCGTGCCATTGAAAAACTGGGGAGTGCGGTTTACCTTCCACATCCCCCGGATAGGTATTTGCATAGTCATTTTCCTTTCATAATAAAGCATAAAAGCCCTGCTGCGACGATGCGCAACAGGGCTTAAAACAGGATTCAGTTATTATCTGTATTGACTTTCGCTACCGCGATACAGCAGTACCAAGTTCCGCCTTCATAGGTGACGCCTACAGCAATAAAGGAGTATTCCGAATCACCCACATAGCTCCAATGGTCTGCACTATCGCGAGCCATTTGCGCAATGTGCATTGCCACAGCATCCACCGTTCCACCAAAGGTTGTTTTGGCTATTGCCTCCCGGGCGTTGGCTGTGTAGTATGGCTCGCCGATCATACCGTACAGCTCTGGATTAATGTGCTGGCCGTATTGCAGCGCTGTCGCAGCAGCACGTTCGTCAAAGGTATCGTGGGCAAAGTTAGTAACCAACTGTCTGCTGCGATATTCGGCATACTCCGTAAGCCCCGGCAGTTTTGTTGCATTACAGCTACCTTCCTCACCGCGATACTCGTTGATATATGCAACGATTCGGTTGGCAATTTCGGTACTGTATGCCACAGTTGCCTTAATAGTAATCGGCTCTTCTGGAGTGATAGGCTCTGGATCAGCAGCAGAAACACTATCGATCACTTCGGTTGCTTTTGTGGGTTCTTCCGTTTTCACTTCAATTGCTGCAGTGGTCTCAGCTGCAATTTCTGTATTTTTCGTAGTCGGTTCCGTTGTTTGGCTTATTCCTTCCTTAGTAGTTTCTTCCGTCGCAATGGCTATTGTTTCTGTATTTGATTCCGTCGGCTGAGTGGATATGTTCGAAGTGGGTTGATAAGTAGCGTCTTCTGTCTCTTTTGCTTCTGTATTAGGTGGAACATCAGGCACTTCCACCATATACGCACAGGCAGATAATAACAGAGTGATAATTGCAAGGAATAGGATAAATAGTCGTTTCATTTTTAATGCCTCATTTCATAACTTGATTGGGCATTAGGGTCTGATTTTTGATGTTCTAATAGGCTTCAGGTACTGTTTTGCGACTGCAAAAACCTAGCATTTATGCGGTTTTTCCGTTAAATCCTATATGAACACCCGCACCAAAAATCCTGAATGCGAAAGCATTCGGGATTTTTACTTTTTACCTCTTCACTCTTCACTTTTCACTAAATTCGCATTCAGGATTTTTGAAAGTAATAAGTAATAGTGAATAGTGAAGAAGTTGCGGTATCCGCTTCGCGGATGATTTAAAATTTATTATTTAAGGAAATTTTCTGTTATTCAATTGCAAATGCCATTGGTATTCCTCGCTTTTTGCTTAAATCCTATAAAATAACTCGTCCCGGAAAAAGGGATTGCTTTGCAAAAGTATCGTTAACGGTAGTTTTTAATGATATTTTCATGTCTACCCAGGGTAGGAGCGGGTATTCTTCATTGCGTAGAACTGAGAATGGGAAAGTAGGTGGTATTAATCTGTTGATGTGGTAACATAAGAGCAGATCGAAAAAGGAGCCATGTATATGAAACGGACCAGACTATCGGACAGACAGCTTCCAAACTACACCACCGGTGAGGAAATTATGAATATGGTAACACACATTGTAGGCGGCGTCTTGGGGTTGACCGTGCTTGTGCTGTGTGTGATCCGGGCAGTTGATCGGGGCTCTGTATTGAGCATTGTGGGTTGTGGGCTCTATGGGGCATCGATCGTAACACTCTATACGATCTCCAGCGTTTACCATGGTCTTCGCTCAGAGACGGCAAAAAAAGTATTGCAGGTTATTGATCACTGCACAATATATTTTCTGATTGCCGGTACTTATACGCCGATTTTACTTTCTGCATTTGTTCCCGCATATCCGTTGATCGGGTGGGGTCTGTTGGCGGCAGAGTGGATGCTGGCGGTGCTGGCGGCTATTCTTACGGCCATTGACTTAAAGCAATATAGAGTTTTTTCTATGATCTGCTATATCGGGATGGGCTGGGGGATTATATTCTTTCTGCCCCAAACCGTAAAGCTTATGACGGAATCCGGATTTATCCTGCTGCTTTCCGGCGGTATTGCATATACGATCGGTGCGATTCTTTATGGTGTCGGGGTCAAGAAACGCTGGATGCATTCTGTGTTTCATATTTTTGTGGTCATTGGTAGTCTGCTGCAGTTTTTGGCGATTTACCGATACATTTTGTAAAAGAAAGGGATCAAACAGAATGAAAACAAGAATTATTGTAGATTCCACCGCGGACCTGCTGCCTGCGATGAAAGAGCAAGTGCATGTAGTTCCGCTGACCGTCCGCTTTGGTCAGGAAGAATATGTGGACGGCATTACTATTGATCATAAGTCGTTTTATGAAAAGCTGGTTGAAACAGATGTACACCCCTCTACCAGTCAGGCAACCCCTGCGGCTTTTGAAAAGGAATACAAAAAAGCCCGTGATGCGGGCGAAGCAGCAGTGGTTATCACATTGACCTCCAAGCTCTCCGGAACATATCAGAGTGCCGTGATCGCTGCGCAGGATTATGAAAATATCTATGTGGTGGATAGTGGCACCGCAGCCATCGGCGGCGGCATCCTGGTGGAATACGCCTTGCGGTTGCTGATGGATGGCTTTGAAGGGAAAGAGCTCTACGAAAAGATAGAGGAAGCAAAAAGCCGTATTGTGATCGTCGCTTTGGTGGATACCCTTGAATATCTGAAAAAGGGTGGTCGCATTTCCAAAACCGTCGCCTTTGCCGGAACAGTACTGAATATTAAACCTGTGCTTTCTATTGTGGACGGCCAGATCACTATGTTGGGCAAAGCCAGAGGCTCCAAGATGGGCAATAATCTGCTTGTTCAGGAAATCGAAAAGGCTGGGGGCGTGGACTTTACAATGCCGGTGCTTCTTGGATACACCGGTCTGTCGGATGCGATGCTTCTGAAATATATTGAGGACAGCAAACATCTGTGGGTAAGCAATGTTGATGAGGTGCGCTATACTACCATCGGCAGCGTGATTGGTACTCACGCTGGTCCCGGGGCTGTGGGTGTGGCGTTCTTCAGGAATTGAATTGAGGATCGGTACAGCTTGGAGACCTCCGTTTTATGATTCACTGCTTGCAGTTTGGGAAACATGGTGTATAATATACTGTGGACAGAGAAAAAGCGGAGGGCAAACAGAAATGAATTATGATGTGATTATTATCGGCGCAGGTCCCGGCGGCATTTTTGCTGCTTATGAGTTGATGAACAGAAACCCCCAGTTGAAGGTTGCGGTCTTTGAAGCCGGCCACGCGCTGGCAAATCGCAATTGCCCCATTGACGGCGATAAGATCAAAAGCTGCATTGGCTGTAAAAGTTGCTCTATCATGAGCGGTTTTGGCGGCGCAGGCGCATTTTCCGACGGAAAATATAACATTACCAATGATTTTGGCGGTACGCTGTATGAGTATATCGGCAAAAAGCAGGCGTTGGAGCTGATGTACTATGTGGACCAGATCAATCTGCGTCACGGCGGCGAGGGAACAAAGCTGTACTCCACTGCCGGAACGCGCTTTAAGACCGTTTGTATTCAGAATAATCTGCATCTTCTGGATGCGTCCGTCCGCCATCTGGGAACGGATATCAACTATGTAGTTCTGGAAAATCTGTACGCTTATTTGAAGGACAAGGTACAGTTCTTCTTCGATACGCCGGTTTTATCCGTTGGCGTTACAGACGGTGGCTATGAGGTGCTCTGCAAGGATGCTACATACAGCTGCACCGACTGCATTATTTCTGTGGGTCGCAGTGGCAGCAAGTGGATGGAAACAGTATGCCGGGAGCTGAAAATCCCCACCAAGTCCAATCGTGTGGATATCGGCGTCCGGGTGGAATTGCCCGCAGCTGTGTTTGCTCATCTGACGGATGAGCTTTACGAAAGCAAGATCGTCTACGTCACCGAAAAGTACGGCGACAAGGTCCGCACCTTCTGTATGAACCCCAAGGGCGCGGTGGTAAATGAGAACACCAACGGCATCATTACCGTTAACGGTCACAGTTATGAAGATCCCGCCAAGCAGACGGATAATACCAACTTCGCGCTGCTGGTGGCAAAGCATTTCTCGGAGCCTTTTAAGGATTCCAACGGCTACGGTGAATCCATCGCGCGGCTTAGCAATATGCTGGGCGGCGGTGTGATTGTCCAGCGGTTTGGCGATCTGATCCGGGGTCACCGGTCCACCCCCAGCCGCATTGAAGAGGCATTTATTACGCCTACTTTGAATGCAACCCCCGGTGATCTGAGTCTGGTGCTGCCCAAGCGGATCCTGGACGGCATTATCGAAATGATCTATGCGCTGGATAAGGTTGCTCCCGGCACGGCGAACGATGATACGCTGCTTTATGGCGTGGAGGTAAAGTTCTACAACATGGAAGTAGAGGTCAATGAGAAGCTGGAGTCCCGCTACATGGGCCTGTACATTATTGGCGATGGCAGCGGCATCACCCACTCCCTTTCCCATGCGTCTGCCAGCGGTGTTTACGTGGCGCGCAACATTACAAAGTAAGCGGTATTATGCGGAAAACCCCTTAGGGCATTGCCCTAAGGGGTGCTTTTTATTGCAGTCGGGTGATGGTGAGGTGGGCGGAGACGGGGCGTATACCGCCTGCCAGAGGTGTGATGGTCAGCGCTTCCGCTGTTCCGTCAGGATTCCGCACGGTCAGAACGGAGTCGACAGTCGTAGTCTCAACAAGGGCTACTCCCACAATTTGGGAAGTTCCTGTTGCCCTGCCTGCTACCGTATATGCCAGATCCTCGCCGTTCAAGGTGAGGATCAGCTGTCCGGGTTCTGTTACGCTTACCTGGAACAGCACCTGATAGGTGCCGATCTCTGCCAGACTGAAGGAGCTGGGGCCGGTTCGGGCAATCCCAGCGCCGCTGGTGGGGCCGTCCTGGGGGAAGCTGACGTCTGTACCGGGGGCTACAGTTGCGCTGTTGTCAGGCGGCATTAACGCATAGAAATCCGCAAAGGCCAGAACCGTTCCGGCAGGACCGGGTTCGCCCTGCGGGCCTTGAGGACCAACAGGACCGGCAGGACCGGGTTCGCCCTGCGGGCCTTGAGGACCAACAGGTCCAACAGGACCGGTTTCACCTACGGGACCCTGAGGACCGACAGGACCGGTTTCACCTACGGGACCCTGGGGACCAACAGGACCGGTTTCACCCACGGGACCCTGAGGACCGGCAGGCCCGGTTGCACCTACAGGACCCTGCGGACCGGCAGGTCCGGTTTCACCTACGGGACCTTGCGGACCAACAGGGCCAACAGGACCGGTTTCACCTACGGGACCCTGAGGACCAACAGGACCGGTTTCACCCACGGGGCCCTGCGGACCGGCAGGCCCGGTTGCACCCACAGGGCCTTGGGGACCGGCAGGACCGGTTGCACCCACAGGGCCTTGGGGACCGGCAGGACCAACAGGTCCGGCAGCTCCTGTTGTACCGATAGGCCCTTGGGGGCCGGTAGGTCCGGCAACGCCGGCAGGACCTGCAGGACCGGGGATTCCCTGGGGCCCTCTTGGACCGATAGGACCTTGGGGCCCGGGAGGACAGGTGGGGCAGGGCGGACAGCAACCACAGTTTGCTGTGCAGTCCTGTTCTATCGGGCGGTAGCGTTTGCAGGTGCGATCGTCGAATTGGGCGTTGCAGCTATCGTATCGATTCATAAAAACCCTCCTTATCAGGTTGCTGTAGCATTCTATGCTTTTCTGCAAATTTTGACACAAGGCAAGGTGCGTCAGACATCCATACCAGTATATGAAGGAGGGTGATATTTGGTTCATGGAAAAGGATAATTTTATTTTGTACTTGTTATTGGGGTGCTCTGTGGTATAATAAAAGCAATATTGAAAGAAAAAGAAGGGCAGAAGCAGTATGGATTGGTTTAGGGATCTGATCACCAACCCGTTTTTGGTGGCAGGTGTCGGCTCTTGGTTTGTTGCTCAGGTGGCCAAGACTATTATTCACACGATTATCAACAAAAAATTTACTTGGGAACGCCTTGTAGGCGACGGGGGGATGCCCAGCGGCCATTCTGCCACGGTGACGGCTGTTGCCACCATGTCTCTGCTTGTCTACGGGCCGGGGTCTTTCCAGTTTGCCCTGGCGGCGATCCTTGCCATTGTGGTCTGCCATGACGCCATGGGTGTCCGCCGGGAGACGGGTAAGCAGGCGGTTTTGCTTAATGAGATCGTCAAGTCCTTTGAGGAAATATTCAAGTCTGAGGAGCTGCCCGAGGTGAAGCTGAAGGAATTTGTGGGACACACCCCCATTCAGGTCATTGCCGGTATCCTTATTGGTATCGGAAATTCCTTGCTTTTGTATTATTTGTTCTTCTGAAGGAGTTAGCATGAAAGAGAAAAAAGCCAAAAATCAACAGGAACGCAGGGAGATGATGCTCTCTGAGCCCATATCCCGGGTGATCCCGAAAATGGCGATCCCCACCATCGTGGCGTTTCTCATCAATTCTATATATTCTTTGGCGGACACCTTCTTCGTCAGCTCTCTTGGCACGAATGCCACGGCGGCGGTAAGTGTCAACGCCTCCCTGGACCAGCTGATCATGATGGCCGGATCGATGCTTGCGGTGGGCGCCAACAGCTACATCGCCCGGCTTTTGGGGCAGGGGGATGACAAAAAGGCAAGTCAGGTACTGTCCACCGCCTTTTTCCTTGCTCTAGGATTGGGTACGCTGCTGATGATCTTCGGCAATGTGTTTATGCTCTCTATGGTCCGGCTTTTGGGGGCGACTCCCACCTGTGAGCAGTATTCTGTTGATTACGCTACTTATGTGCTGCTGGCTGCGCCCTTTATGGCATCCAGCTTTGTGATGAATCAATGTCTGCGCAGCGAGGGCAGCGCCATTTTCTCCATGATCGGCATGGGCATCGGTGGCGTTCTTAACTGTGTGCTTGACCCGATCTTTATTTTTACCCTTGATATGGGCGTCGCCGGCGCGTCCTTGGCCACTGCCATCTCCAAGTGGGTCAGCTTTACGGTCCTTGTCATACCCTACATCACCCGGCGGAGTCTGCTGCACCTGTCTATCAAAAATTTCCATTTCTCCCTGGATATCATCGGCAAGATCGTCAGCATCGGCTCTTCCTCCATGTTCCGGTCCGGCCTTGCGGTGGTGGCAGGTATTTTGCTGAACGATCTGGCAGGCAACTACTCCGATTCCGTTCTGGCGGGTATCGGTGTCACCACCAAGATCATGATGTTTCCCTTCAGCATAATCCTGGGCTTCGGCACAGGCTTCCAGCCGGTGGCAGGCTTTAACTGGGGCGCAAAGCGCTATGACCGGGTGCAGGAGAGCTATCGGTTCTCTACGGCTATCGCGCTTATCGGCTCGGTGGTCATGGCGGCGGTTCTGATGGTTTTCGCAGATCCCATTATCGTCATGTTTGCAGGCAGCGATCCGGAGATGCGGGAGCTGGGCGCTCTTTGCATCCGGCTGCAGTGCATCGCCCTGCCGGTCCACGCATGGGTGGCGGTGGTAAATATGCTCTGCGCCGGTCTCGGCAATGCCGTTGGAGCGTTCCTGCTGGCAACTGCCCGGCAGGGCAGCTGCATGATCCCTATTCTGTTTGTGATGGACCGGTATATGGGCGCCTACGGTGTGGTGTCGGTGCAGGCGGTAGCCGATGTTCTGAGCCTTGCTCTTGCGATCCCCATTGCCAGCTACATGCTTCGGAAGATTAAAAAGACAAGGCTGCTTTATGAGCAAAGTCTGCTTTCTGGAGAGGAGGAGGCCTATGCATTGCAGTAAATGCGGCGCTGTTTTGGAAGAGGGCGCGGTATTTTGCCCCGAGTGCGGCGTAGTATGCGATATGGCGCTTGTTCAGCCTGAGCCTGTTGCGGAAGAGCCGGCAGAGGTTATAGAAGCGCCGGTTATGGAAGAGCCGGTCATAGAGAAAACGGACGCAGAGGTGTCCGAAGAATTGCCGGCGGAAGCGCCGCAGAAACTGCCGGTTGCCGTATGGTTTCTTGGGGCTGCGCTGCTGATTGCTATGGTTATGATCATTATGGCTGGTCGCCAGCCGGTGAGTCATATCACAGCGGTGGAAAATCATATAGATGTTATGTACCGTGGAGACCTTGAGAAGCTGGATCTCCTTGCCCCGGGAGATTATTGGGAATATATGTTCCAGAGATATGCTTTCGGTCCGGAGGCATTCAGAAAGTCTGTGGAGCTGCTCATCCTGCAGGATCTGCATCATTTGAAAAGAAACTGCGGTGAGGATGCAGAATCAACCTATAAGATCGCGGAGGAAGAACAGGTAGATTCTGAGGCTTTGGACATGATCAGAGAGGGGCTTGTAGTTTACGGCATTGAAGCCAGCTCGATAACCGACGCCTATAAAATGCAGATCGTCATAGAAACTGCCGGCTCGATAAGCGACGAAAGAGAGCGGCTGGATGGTTATGCCGTATGCATTGATGGGGTCTGGTATCTGGCGGATAATAATGGCGGCGTGATGCTTTTTTGGGTGATCAACTATCGCGGAGGGCTATTGTATTAACAAAAGACCGGGACAGCTGAGGCTGTCCCGGTTTAGACTTATTTGCAAAGCTCTGCGGCAAGAGCGTCGAGCTGGGCGGCGCTGTCTGCGTTCAACGCGGAGAGGATCTTCACGGTGGTGTCGGTGAAGGTCAGATTTTTGCTTCCCTCCAGCATTTTGGTCATTACCTTGGCTGCCATAGGTGCCCAGGTGCCGTTTTCCATCATGCCTACGGTGCGGTTCTGGTAGTTCCGTTCCGTCAGGTGGTGGATAAATTCCTTCATGTAGGGGAAGATGTCGCCGTTGTAGGTGGTGGTGGCAAGGACCAGCCGGTCATACCGGAAGGCGTCCTCCACTGCCTCTGCCATATCGCAGCGGGCAAGGTCATTTATAACCACCTTGCAGCCTTTTTCTTCCAGCTTCTGCGCCAGCAGCTCCACTGCCTTTCTGGTGTTTCCGTAGACGGAGGTGTAGGCGATGACCACGCCTTCGCTCTCCGGGCGGTAGGAGGACCAGATATCATATAGGTTTACATAATATCCAAGATTCTCGGTGAGGATCGGTCCGTGGAGAGGGCAGATGATCTGAACATCCAGTCCGGCAGCCTTTTTCAGCAGTGCCTGGACCTGAGCGCCGTACTTGCCTACAATGCCGATATAATAGCGCCGCGCCTCGCACGCCCAATCCTCGTCGGCATCCAAAGCGCCGAATTTGCCGAAACCGTCAGCGGAGAACAGAACCTTGTCATAGGAATCGTATGTAACGATGACCTCCGGCCAATGGACCATGGGGGCGGTGACAAAGGTCAGGGTGTGCTTGCCTAAGGACAGGGTATCCCCCTCGCCCACCACAATGCGGCGGTCTGCATAATCTTCTCCGAAGAAGTTACCCATCATGGTAAATGCCTTGGAAGAGGACACCACCGTGGCAGTGGGGTAAGCGGCAAGGAAATCGGCAATGCTGCCGGAGTGGTCCGGCTCCATGTGCTGCACCACCAGATAGTCCGGGGTGCGTCCGTTTAAGGCGACGGCAATGTTTTCCAGCCACGCTTCGGAGAACCGCTTGTCCACCGTATCCATAACGGCGAGCTTCTCGTCGAAGATCACATAGGAATTGTATGCCATACCGTTGGGAACATCGTACTGACCCTCAAACAGGTCGATCTCATAGTCGTTTACGCCTACATAGCGGATGTCGTTGGTGATTTTCATAGGTCTCCTCCTGGATTATGTATGGGTTGATTATACACGATTTTTGGGGAAATGTATATGGAAATTTACGGAAAAAGAACGGATTCTTACGACCAGTCTGCGGACTGGTCTCAGAATGACAAGGAATCACTTGAAGTTTCCGTGTCATTCTAAGCCGCAGGCGAAGAATCCGTCTTTTTAAAATTACAGGACAGGCAAGGTTGCTCTGCCGGCGGCAAGCTCCTCGTCGGTGGGGATATAGTCCTCCATTTTGCCGTCGTGGAATTTTTCGTAGGCGTACATATCGAAGTAGCCTGTGCCGGTAAGACCGAAGACGATGGTCTTCTCTTCGCCGGTTTCCTTACATTTCATGGCCTCGTCCATGGCGATCTTAATGGCGTGACTGCTCTCGGGGGCAGGCAGGATGCCCTCCACCCGGGCAAAGGCTTCCGCGGCCTCGAACACTGCTGTCTGGGGTACGGACACCGCTTCCATCAGTCCGTCGGCATAGAGCTGGGACAGGGTGGAGTTCATGCCATGGTAGCGCAGACCGCCGGCGTGGTTGGGGGCGGGGATGTAGTTAGAGCCAAGGGTGTACATTTTGGACAGGGGGCAGACCATGCCGGTGTCGCAGTAGTCATAGGCGTATACGCCCCGGGTCAGGCTGGGACAGGAGGCAGGCTCAACGGCAATGATCCGGTAGTCCGCTTCGCCCCGGAGCTTTTCGCCCACGAAAGGACCGATGAGGCCGCCCAGGTTAGAGCCGCCGCCGGCGCAGCCGAAGATGATATCCGGCTTGATGTTATACTTATCCAGCGCCGCTTTGGTCTCCAGGCCGATGACAGACTGGTGGAGCATGACCTGGTTCAGCACGCTGCCCAGCACATACCGGTAGCCATCCAGGCTGGATGCGGTCTCCACCGCCTCGGAGATGGCGCAGCCAAGGCTGCCGCTGGTGCCGGGGTGTTTTTCCAGAATCTTTCTGCCCACCTCTGTTTCCATAGAGGGAGAGGGGGTGACCGAGGCACCGTAGGTCCGCATAACCTCCCGGCGGAAGGGCTTCTGCTCGTAGGAGCATTTGACCATGAACACCTTGCAGTCCAAGCCAAAGTAGGAGCATGCCATGGACAGGGCTGTGCCCCACTGGCCCGCGCCGGTCTCGGTGGTGACACCCTTAAGACCCTGCTCCTTGGCATAGTATGCCTGGGCGATGGCAGAGTTTAGCTTATGGCTGCCGGAGGTGTTGTTGCCCTCGAACTTGTAGTAAATTTTTGCCGGGGTCTGGAGCTTTTCCTCCAGGCAGTATGCCCGGACAAGGGGAGAGGGGCGGTACATCTTATAGAAATCCCGGATCTTCTGGGGAATGGGGAAATAGGCGGTGGTTTCGTCCAGCTCCTGGCGGATCAGCTCGTCGCAGAACACACCGGACAGATCCTCCGCTGTCATAACCTTATGGGTCACCGGATCCAGAAGGGGCGCGGGCTTATTCTTCATATCCGCACGGAGGTTATACCATGCCGTGGGCATTTCACTTTCTTCTAAGTAGATCTTATAGGGAATCTCGTTGGTTGCCATACTGTTGTTCCTCCTAAAAATGAAAATCCTGTCCCAGCAATTTGCTGGGACAGGATAGAAATTTCCTGCGGTGCCACCCGGCTTGACGCAATGCGTCCACTTTACGCGTACCTTTATACGCTGACCCTTTCTAACGGAGTGTCTGCTCCGGCGCGCATACTCGGGGTCTCCCCCTTTCCGGTTGCCCTCGGAAGTCCATTGGGCGTTTCCAGCCTCCGCCGCATTCACACCATCTGCGGCTCTCTTGGGGAGGATACGGAAAGCTTACTCACTCTTCCTCAGCGGTTTACCATAGTATATGACGAAAGCTGTCATTTGTCAACAATGTTATTAAGGGAATATGGAAATCCGTCTCTAAAAAAGGAATTGCGGATTGCCACGACCAGTCTGCGGACTGGTCTCGCAATGACAGAAGGGTCATGGGTTTAGGCTCAGTCGGCGGCAAGCCTCTGCCAGCGCCCCAAGGGTGCTGCAGGAGACCATAGTGCAAAGAGAGGAGAAGGTCTGGATGCTGCGGACATGCTGCCACTGGTGCTGGGGGATGGGATTCAGCCACAGCACCTTGCCTGCCATCACCTTTGCCTTCTGGAGCATTTCGATGGCCCGGGGCTGATCCACAGTTTTGGTATCCGACAAAATGAGCAAGGTGGTGGCTTGGTTTAAAACGGCTGGCTGCCGGTCACAGAGACCCCGCAAGGCTGCGCCCAGATCTGTGCCTTTGCCGTAGATGCCGCAATCTCTTACATAGCTGCGGAACAGGTCCATGTTCTGCAGGCTGAAGGGGTCAGCCTCGAATACGTCCTCGGAGAACAAAAATACCCGGGAGCTGTCGGATACCTGATTTAGCGACTGAATGAACCGTAGGGCAAATTCGGAAAACTGGACCATAGAGCCGGATACGTCACAGAGCACTACCAGATGCTTTTTCCGGCTGCGCTTTTTCCGGTAGTGCAGCCGGTACAGGCTACCCCCGGACTGCAATCCCTTGCGGATGGTCCGGCGGAAGTCCAGCTTTCCGCTGTGGGCATTGCGGCTGCGTTTGGCGGTGAGCTCACCGTTGATTTGACGGGAGACAGTCTGGATAATGGAGATGGCTTTGGGGATCTCTGTGTCCTGGAACTGGGAAATATCCCGAAACAGAAGTCCCAGCTCCGGGTCAATGGCCTCGCTGCCGACGGCGGCATCCTCCATTTTCATTTGCTGTTCCAGCAAGGTCTTGGCAAAGACCGAGTGGATAAAATTGCTGTACAGCTCGGGATTCCGCTGGGCGTTGTCCCGATATTTGTCCATAAAGCGGCGGAGCTTTTCCCGGCTGTCCTCGGGCATAGAGGCGTATGCTTCCAGCTGCTGCCGGTCTAACTCCATGGTCTGTCCGTTCATTTCCTCCAGCTCCTGCCGGGCTTGCTCCAGCTGCTGATCCTCTATAGCCTGCTGCCGGGCTTGTTCCCGGATCTTCTCCTCGGAGAGAAAAAAGCCGTCGAAGACCCGGTCGAAGATCAGCTGCTCCTCCCGGGACTTGGCGTAGACCGTTTGCAGAGCGGTCTTTACCTGCTGCCGGTCCGCAAAACCCAGAATGCTCAGGATCTTGCCGGCATCAGCAGTCTCCCGGGGACTGACGCTGAGACCCTCCAGCCGGAGAAGGCGGGAAAAGGCGGACAGCTTTTCCAGGTATACCCCGGTATCAGCCATGGCTGTGTCCTCCGCAGTGCTCCTGGCAGGGCTGAAGCTGGTCCAGAACTGCCATGTCCTCGTTGTTTTTTAAGATAAAGCCGGCGGTCTTCCGCAGGGCGTCGGGGGTCAGCTCCCGGATACCCAAAGCATCCAGCGCCGCTGCCCAATCCAGGGTCTCCGCAATAGACGGCTTTTTCAAAATTGCCTCGTTATCCCGGAGCTGCTGGACAGCCAGCGCCACCTGAGCGCAGAGCCTATCGTCCACATGGGGCAGCTTTGCCCGGAGGATCGCCAATTCCTTTTCCATATCCGGATAGGGGATATACAGGTAGGCGCACCGGCGGCGGAGCGCCTCAGAGAGGGGTCGCGCCCGGTTGGAGGTCAGTACCACAAAGGGAACGGTTTTCGCCTTTACCGTGCCTAGCTCGGGAACGGTGACCTGCATTTCTGACAACAGCTCCAGTAAAAACGCCTCAAATTCCTCGTCTGCCTTGTCGATCTCGTCAATGAGCAGCACCACTTCCTTTTCCGAACGGATGGATCTGAGCAAGGGGCGTTCCAGCAAGTATTCCTCACTGAACAGCTCCTTGGTAATAGCGCCGGTATCCTTGCCCATGCCGACCTGGATGGCAAGCAGCTGTTTCTGGTAGTTCCACTCATACAGCGCCTTGCTTTCGTCCAGACCTTCGTAGCACTGCAGACGCACCAGATCCCGGTCTAAGGCAGATGCCATGACCTTGGCGATCTCCGTCTTTCCTACGCCTGCCGCGCCCTCGATGAGCAGGGGTCTGCCAAGAGCCAGGGCAACCGTCAGAACGGTGATCAATGTTTCGTCATATACATAGCCGGATTCATCCAGCTTTTTTCGCAAAAGTTCTTGGTCCATAATTTTTCTCCTTTCGGGGATTTTAAACTATTATAGAGGATTTTCTTGTTTGTTGCAAGAAAAAACAATTCTTTGGATAACAGAAAAAAACTGTCATTGCGAGGGGCTTTCGCCCCGTGGCAATCCGTAATGCATTTCGGAAAACGGATTCCCACGCCAGTGTGCGCACTGGCTCGGAATGACAGGTTGTTATTTAGGATTTTTCTGCGTTCAAGGTACGGGCGCTGGTTCTGCCCTCGGGACGGATCTCGCCTGCCGCCAGGAGGGAACGCTTGGTCAGCGCAGGTCCGATCAGCTCATACACAAGCACCGCGAACAGCACCACGTTCCGGGCAAGCATGCCGTCGGGCAATGTGGCGGCAGTGATAGCCATGCCCAGGGCAACGCCTGCCTGGGGGAGCAGAGTGATGCCCAGATTGTCGGCGATGGGCTTATCCTGCCGGGTCAGTCGGCAGCTAAATGCCGAGCCGTAGTATTTACCGGCGGAACGGGCGATGATGTACAACACGCCAACCAGCAAAGTCACCGGCTGGATCAGCACCTGCAGGTCCAGCTCCGCGCCGGAGATCACAAAAAACAGTATGTTCAGCGGGGTAGTCCAGCTCTCCACACGGTTCATCAGCTCTTCGGAGGTGTCGCAGATGTTGCAGAAGACCGTGCCGGTCATCATGCAAACCAAAAGCAGAGAAAAGCCGCAGTGGACAGGTCCGATCTGGAACTTCAGCATGGAAAGTCCAACGGTCAGCAGCACGAAGCCCACGGAGATGGTCATACGCTTGCTTCGGGAGTGGAAGAATTGCTCCACAAAATTCAAAAGCCAACCCATGACAGCACCCAGTCCCAGGGAGAGAACGATCTCCACAATGGGCTCTACCACCACCGCAAGCACACTTACCGCTCCGTGAGAAAGGGCGGATGCCACGCCAAAGGATACGGAGAACAGCACCAGACCAACCGCATCGTCGATGGCTACCACCATCATCAGAAGCCGGGTGAGAGGGCCGTCTGCCTTATATTGCCGTACCACCATCAAAGTGGCAGCGGGGGCGGTGGCGGAGGCAATAGCGCCTAAGGTGATGGCGCAGGGAATGGAGATGATATTGGGGAAGCACAGATGCAGACCAATCAGAACAATATCCACCACCACGGTGGTAATGACTGCCTGCAAAATGCCGATGGTAATGGCGCTCTTGCCCATTGCCTTTAATTGGCTCAGCCGGAACTCGTTGCCAATGGTAAAGGCAATAAAACCAAGGGCGGTCTGGGTCACGATGCTGAAAGACTCTACTTGCGCCAGGCTGTTAAAGCCCACGCCGGGAAGCTTCAGCGCCCCCAGACAGAAAGGTCCGAGAAGCAGACCGGCGATCAGATATGCGGTAACGGCAGGCAAGTGCAAAAGCTTTGTCAGTCGGGACAGAAGCAATCCGCCTACCATGGCAACTGCCAGACAGATAAGAAAAGTTTCCATTGTTTTCGCCTTCTTTTTTATAGTTAGGTATAGGAAGCGGCGTGTTTCCAGTGCTGTATCATACCACCAAACAGCGTTGTATGCAAGAGCAAAAATGGACAAATTTTTCCATAGATAAAATGGGGTTTTGTGCAATGTTTTCCGGATGAGCCCACGTGTCAAAAAATGGGTGTTTTCAATGGGGGCAGGATGTGCTATAATGGCAGAAATATGGATTTTCAGCAGAACGGAGGTGGGTTATGAAGCGGTGGAATTTTGCGGGTATCCTGGTGGGCCTGCTGTTTGCAGTCACATTGATCCTGGTGGGGGTATTCTTCTTTACGGAGCTGCGGGCGGGAGTTACAGAGCAGCCCCAGGCCACAATCGAATCGTTGTATTCTCAACCCACCACCCAGCCGACTACCCAGCCAATCACAGATTCGACAACGGAGCCGACTACTGAGCCGACAACGGAACCGACTACTGAGCCCACCACTGAGCCGACAACGGAACCGACAACCGAGCCGACAACCGAGCCGACAACCGAGCCGACAACGGAACCGACCACTGAGCCGACAACCGAGCCGACAACGGAACCGACCACTGAGCCGACTACTGAGCCGACAACCGAGCCGACCACTGAGCCGACAACCGAGCCGACTACCGAACCCACCACTGAGCCGACTACTGAGTCGACCACCGAGCCAACCACCGAACCTACCACCCAGCCGGATGAGCTTGCGCTGAAATCAGCCAATGCCTTTGTATATGACACGGCCTCCGGGCAATTCCTTTTCAACAAGGGCGGTGTGAATGACAGGGTGTATCCTGCCAGTTTGACTAAGCTGTATTCTGCCTGGGTTGCGCTGCGGCATCTTGATCCGGAGACGGTGGTCACTGCCGGGGATGAGGTGAAGTGGATCGATCCCGAGTCTTCCCGGGCGTGGATATACAAAGGACAACAGGTCAAAGTGGAAACACTGGTGGAGGGGATGCTCCTGCCCAGCGGCAACGATGCGGCGTACATATTGGCGGTGGCAGCCGGCAGAGCTGTGGCAGAAGACCCGGAAATGGATGCCCGGGCGGCGCTGGATGCCTTTGTGGCGGAGATGAACGCCCTGGCAGCTACTGCCGGACTTACCGGCAGCCATTTTGTCAACCCCGACGGCATCCATGACGAAAATCATTATATGACCATGGCAGACCTTGCCAGGGTGGGAAGCCTTGCCATGGAAGACGCCGTGATCCGCAAATATGTGGGACTGCGGCAGGATACCGGCCTTCTGGTCAGCGGGGAGACCTACAACTGGAACAATTCCAACCGGCTGCTCCATCCGCAGTCAGAGTACTATCATCCTGATGCCTGCGGCTTGAAAACCGGACACACAGATGCTGCCGGACATTGCCTGCTTGCCGCATTCCCCGGAGGCGGTGGGTATCGGATCATCGGCGCTCTGGGGGGAAAAGACCCGGATCACCGGTATGAGGATACTTTGAAGCTGTATGAGACTTTTCAGGAGTGACGGATTCTTCGCAATCAAAGATTGCTCAGAATGACAAGGAGAATTAAGAATTAATAATTAATAATTTTTAATTTTTAATTTGGTAACGCATTGTCTGCCGGCACATGCCGGCAAAAACGAATTACCAAGGGCAGAGGGGCAGCGGGTTACCGAGTGACCCCCTAAGGTGTTCAAGTTTGTACACCTGTCCGTAACGCATTGCTTGCCGGGGCATCCCGGCAA
>JAZNZT010000076.1:0-23850 GCA_045595075.1 Faecousia sp. | reverse complement strand
GTTCGATCTTTCTTTACTGCGGCAGCTGTCGTTTTATGTTACCCCGATCTCAAGACGCCCTCCCCTAAGAACCCCACCCGTCCCCTGCGCGTCCTTTGAGAAGGTGGGAGACGGGGACAGGGGGGACGGGGGAGACGGAAGAACAGAGGGCGGCTATTCGAGAACGGCTGATGCCGAATTAAATCAATAAATTTAAAATTAAGAATTATTAATTATTAATTATTAATTATTAATTATTAATTTTTAATTTTTAATTTTTAATTCGCTCTGGCAGAGCGTAATAAATGCCCAACGCATGGAGGAGGAAAACCTCGTAAAAAAATCGTAGCGGAAAGGAGTTATATATGAAACGGGAATTTTTACAGAATCTCACAGTTGATGGACAGAGCCTGTCCAAGGAGGTCATTGACGCCATTATGGCGGAGAATGGCCGGGATATCCAGCAGGCAAAGCAATCTGCCGCCGACTGGGAGGAAAAGTACAACAAGGCTGTGGCTGACCACAAAAAGGAACTGGACGACATGCTCTTCCGGGGGATCTTCTCGGAGGCGGTCCATAATGCCAAGGGCAGAAATGAAAAGGCCATCGCGGCGCTGTTGGACTTAGAAACCATTCGCCGGGGCGAAGACCCGGCTGCCGCCTTGCAGACAGCTATTCAGGCGCTGAAGCAGGAGAGTGGCTACCTCTTTGAAGAAGAGGAGATGCCGCCTTACTATGCTGCCGGCACAGGTGTCCGGCAGGGTGGTGGAAATGACCACCCGGTGACTTTGGCTGGGGCATTGCGGGCGAGGTTTGAAACAAGATAATATCCCCCACATCCGTCAGCTTCGCTGACACCTTCTCCCCAGGGAGAAGGCTGGGGAAAACTGAAAAATGAAAGGAAAATTTGATTATGGCAATTACACTTTTGGAAGCAAAGGTCGGCATGGCCGACAAGGTAGATCAGCAGGTGATCGACATGTTCCGCCGCAGCTCTCAGCTGCTGGATCACATGGTCTTTGACAATGTCATCTCTCCCGGTACCGGCGGCAGCACCCTGACCTACGGTTACATTCAGCTGAAGACTCCCTCCACTGCGGCGGTCCGCACTGTGGGCGGCGAGTTCACCCCCGGCGAGGCAAAGCGGGAGAAGAAGACCACCGGCGCTGTGATCATGGGCGGCGCGTTCCAGGTGGACAGAGTGCTGCAGAATACTGCCGGCGCTGCCGATGAGGTGGCATTCCAGGCGGAGCAGAAGATCAAGGCCACCGCAAACTATTTCCACAATCTTGCCATCAACGGCTCTGCCGACGAGGGTGAGTTTGACGGTCTGAAGAAGCTGCTTGCCGGCACTGCCAACGAGCTGACAGGCACTGTCAGCCTGACCACCTCCGCCCAGCTGGACGAGAACTACAACGCGTTTTTGGACGAGATGGACGCCTTCCTGGCCGCTGTGGACGGTACGCCCTCTATGCTGCTGATGAACCGGCAGATGCTCACCAAGCTCCGCTCCGTCGCCCGCCGCGCCGGCTACTACGACCGGACCAAGGACGATTTCGGCAGAGTGGTGGAGACCTACGCCGGCATCCCCATGGTGGACATGGGCTGCTACTTCGACGGGGAGAATACCGTTGACATCATCCCCACGGAAGACGGCAAGACTGCCATTTACGCGGTGTGTCTGGGCCTTGACGGCTTCCACGGCATCTCTCCCATGGGTACCGGTGTCATCACCAGCTACATGCCCGATCTCAACGCCCCCGGCGCTGTGAAGACCGGCGAGGTGGAGCTGGTGGCAGGCGTTGCCCTGAAGAATACCCTGAAGGCGGCAGTCCTGAAGGACATCCCCATCGGTCAGTAATGAGGTCGGCTGCCTATGGTGACTTACGATTTCTACGAAAATACATACCTGGGCAGCGCCATGGGAGAAAAGGCATTCCCTACCCTGTCTGCCCGGGCAGAGGAGGAGTTGCAGCGGTTTGAGCGGCTCTACCGTGTGGAAAGTCCCGGCCCGGATTCCCGGGCAATGGCGGTCTGCGCCATGGCGGAGGTCCTTCTTCGGGGGGCGGAACGCCGGGGCATCCGCACCGCCTCTGTGGGAGGTGTGTCTGTCAGCTACACCGACGACAATGCCCTGTCCGGTGAGCTGTACCGGGCGGCATCGGTCTACTTGACCTTCTACCGGGGGGTGGGGGCATGAAGCATCCACTGTGCCGCCAAACCGTTACTCTCTACCGGAAAGCCGGGGATGCCGTGGTGCGGAGCGTGGCGGAGAACTGCTTCTATTCCTGGCAGGACTGCCTTGCCGAGGACCAGGAAGGTCGTCGGTTTGAGAGGAAATTCCTGCTCATCGCCCCCGGAGAGATCCTCCCCGGCGACCGGGTGATGGAGGGGGTGGGCCCGGAGGTGAGGGCGGAGGATTGGTCTGCCTTTATTCCGGTAAATGTTCCCACCCTCTCGGAGGTGGCCTATGCCGAAGCCCGGCATTTCGGGGACAAGCTGCATCACTACCAAGCGGGGAGGAAATAGGGGAAAGGAGAGACGGATTCTTCGCTCCGCTCAGAATGACACAGATGCATTCAGATTTTCTATGTCATTCTGAGGAGGCTTTGCCGACGAAGAATCCGTTCCCCGGTCGCTTCGATATAGGAGGAGCAGAAAAGAGGTTATATGGAACAACTGGAAATACTGAGAAATTATCTTATGGGCTTTCCCGGGTGGGGGGATGTGACGCTCAGCATCGATACCACCGATCCTGTCCCGGGCAGCTGCGGTCTGTTCCCCTTGGGTACGGAGGAGCTTTCCCGTCGGGAGGACGTGCTGGGCAATGTGAAGCTGCGGCTGCGGCAGACCTATGCCCTTCGCCGGGTAGCCCTCCGGCAGGAAGAGGGGGCGGCGTTTATGGCGGAGCTGGCTGCATGGATCCGCACCCAGCCTGCCCCCGATCTGGGAGAAAATACCCGCATCCGGGGAGAAAAGGGCAGGCTGGCCTCTGTCAGTCAGACCGGCACTGCCACCTATGAACTGAAAATCATCGCGGAATTTGAAAAGGAGATTTAACTATGGCAAAAATTGAACGGAAATATCTTGCCCATTTTATCAACTGCGCCCAGAGCGGCGAGGCTGTTTATGAACGGCTGGGCAAGGATCTGGAGGAGTACTCCCCGGAGCTGTCTGCCCAGGTGGATACCAAGAAAAATATTTTAGGCGAGGTGTCGGTGCTGATCTCCGGTTATGAGAAGACCGGCGCTGTTGAGCCTTACTACGCCGAGTCCGGCAGCGCTTTGTTTGACCGTCTGCAGGGCATCATCGATGAGAGCAAGGTCTTGGATGAGCTGAAGGCTGATGTGGTGGAGGTCAAGCTGTGGGAGCAGCAGGCCGAGGGCGTATACCCCGCTGTCCGGGAAGAGGTCATTATTGAGGTCACTTCCTACGGCGGCGATACCACAGGCTATCAGATCCCCTTTACGCTCCACTACACCGGCAATAAGGTGAAGGGTACATTTAATGTAAATACCAAGACTTTTGCTTGATAAAAATGGACAATGGACAATGGTCAATGGACAATGAAGGTGTGCCTGCGGCACTATTTCAATCATCGCCGTAGGCGAGACCATAATTGTCAATTGTCAATTATCAATTGTCCATTACCAAAGGAGGAACTATGCAGAAAATTCAATTTGACAGCGGTATTGAGGAGTTTGCCATTAACGGCGGTGTGCTGCGGTTCAATCCCGGCGACCCCAACCTGTACGCCCGGTTTCTGGACACCGGGGAGAAGATCAAGGCTTTGGAAAAGTCCTTGGTGGAAAAGGCAGAGTCTTGCGATGGCGCTCCCGAGGAGCTGATCCGGCTGATGCAGCAGGCGGATAATGAAATGAAGCAGCACTTAAATCATGTCTTCGGTGAAGGCAACGATTTTGAAAAGCTGTTACAGGGCGTGAATCTGCTTGCCGTTGCCAACAACGGAGAACGGGTGGTCACTAACCTGTTTGCCGCATTGGAGCCTATTCTGGTACAGGGCGCTCAGCGCTGCGCCGGGGAGAAGAAAGCGGCGGCTGTGGCAAAAGCCAAGGCCCGCCGGGCAAATCAATGACCGGCCTGTATCAGCTGCCGGTGTCGGCGGTCATCGGCGGCAGGGAGTATCCCATCCACGCCGACTACCGGGATATTTTGGAAATTTTCTCCTACTTGGAAGATCCGGATCCTCCGGAATCTCTTCGCTGGCAGATCGCCCTTGCCCTTTTCTATGAGGGGGAGATCCCGGCAGCGGATATGCAGGAGGCGGCGCAGTACCTGGCAAGCTTTATCGCCGGGGGCGAAAGTCCCCGGCAGGAAAAGAAGGCCAATAAGCTTTTTGACTGGCAGCAGGATGCTCCTGCCATCATCGCCGATGTAAACAAGGTGGCGGGGCAGGAGATCCGCAGTCAGAGGTTCATCCACTGGTGGACATTCCTTGCCTGGTTCCATGCCATCGGGGAAGGGCAGCTTTCCTGCCTGGTGTCCATCCGGGATAAGCTTGCCCGGGGCAAAAAGCTGGAGGACTGGGAGAAGGATTTCTACCGGCAGAACAAGGCCCGGGTAGACCTTAAAAAACGGTATTCTGCCACCGAACTGCAGGAGCAGGAAAGATTGCAGAAAATGCTGGACAGCTAAAACTGTCCCAATGGACAATTGACAATTGGGATTTTTCCCGAATTGTCCATTCATTCATATCTATAAGGTGGTGAAATATTGGCAAATCGTGAAAACACCATAGTTTTTGACATGGACGCCGGGGCGCTGGAGGCAGGCGCAAAGGCGGTGGGAAATCTGGAAAAGACAGTCTCCCGGCTGACGGCGGTGATGTCCGCCGCCTTTGCCGGGGAGCTGTTTACCGATATGGCAAAGTCTGCCGGGGTGCTGCAAAAGGAGCTTCTGGTGCTGCGGCTTGCCTTCGGCAAGCTGAAGGCGGTTCTGACCCAGGCCTTTGCTCCGATTGCCCAGGCGGTGCTGCCGGTGATCAACCAGATGATCTTCGCTGCTATCCGGCTGGTGAAGTTTTTAGGGGGCATCATCGGCGGACTGTTCGGGGTGACAGAGGCGTCCCGGGCGGTGAGCAAGACCACACAAAAGGCTGTCCGCACCCTGGCAGGCTTTGACCAGATCCAGCGCATCGGCAAGAACATGGATACAGAATCTGTGGAGCAGACCACGGAAAAGCTGCAGCAGCTGAGCCTGGAGCAAAAGCTGATCATCAGCAAGATCCAGACATTGTTAGACCCCTTGAAGAAAATCGACTTCAGCGCCGCCGTCGCCGCCTTCGGCAGGCTGAAGGAGGCCATTGCCCCTCTGACCCGACAGCTGTTTTCCGGCCTGGAGTGGGCGTGGTACAACCTGCTCGTCCCCCTTGCCCAGTGGACGGCGGGGAGCTTTCTGCCCGCTTTTCTGGAGCTGCTGACGGCGGCGCTGGGGGTGCTGGATCAGGTGATCCAGGCCATCAAACCCCACGCGGCCTGGCTCTGGGAGCAGTTTTTAGAGCCTATCGCCCAATGGACCGGTCAGCTGGTGATCCAGGCTATGGGGATCCTGACGGAGAAGCTGAAAAACCTCAGCGCCTGGATGTCTGAGAATCAGCCGCTGGTAGCGTCCATTACCAAGGTGCTTCTGGCCTTTATGGCGGTCTGGGCGGCAGGCAAGGTGGCTGCCTGGCTCCGGGAGGCCGCGCCCCTTACCGGTTTTATCACCGGACTGACCGGAAATGTGTTCTCCTTTTCCAATGCCTTTGCCTTACTCGGTCCGGCGGCCAGCGCCGCATGGTCGGCGGTCAGCGGCGTATTCTCCGGGGCGGCGGAGTGGTTCAAAGGGATCATCAACGGCATTCTGGGCTTTTTCAACGGAGCGCTGGCGGCGGTATCCCAAGGTATGAATGCCTTGGTTGCCGGCATCAACAGCTTAAGCTTCACCGTTCCCGACTGGGTGCCTGTGGTTGGCGGCGAGTTTATGGGGTTTTCTTTGCAGGCGGTGAGCATACCCTCCATACCGCTGCTTGCCCAGGGTGCGGTGCTGCCGGCAAACAAGCCCTTTATGGCTATGGTGGGCGACCAGAAGCATGGCACTAACATCGAAGCGCCCCTTGCCACCATTCAGGAGGCGGTGGCGCTGGTGATGGAGGATCAGACCGCCGCCATGATGGCAGGCTTTGAGGCATCGGTAGGGGTGCAGCAGGAGATATTACAGGCGGTCCTGGGCATCCGGATCGGTGACGATATGATCGCCCGGGCAGCGGAGCGGTATCAAAGAAAAATGGCAGTTGTGCGGGGAGGCAGACTATGAATACATTAACGGAGCTTTATCAGATCAACGGAAAGCCTATGCTCGCCCCGGACGCGGGGGTGGAGATGTCCTTCGAGGACTTAGACTCCGCCGATTCCGGCCGGGACGAGACAGGCTTTATGCACCGGGTGGTGCTGCGGCATAAGGTGGGGGTGTGGAATTTTTCCTACAGCCATCTGACCCAGGCGGAGTACGCCTATATGCTGAGCATCCTGCCGGGGACAGGCTCTTTTACATTTACCCATCCCATGCTCTCGGATAACACCAAGTCCGAGACCACCACCGCTTATGTGTCCAAGTACGGCATTACATGGCAGTCCGCCCGAACCGGGGAATACCGGAATCTGAAGTTCAGCATTATCGAGTGCTAGTTCTGCCTGTGTCATTCTGAGGGGGGCGAATGTAACTGAAGAATCTTCTAATGGTCGCGACGCAGATCCCGACGCCGGAGATTCTTCGCTGCGCTCAGAATGACACGAAGGTGGACACGGTGCCGGGGACGGGGTGTTACGGCATCGGTTGTTGATACGGGAAAGTGAGGGTTGCGTTTTCGCAGTCGGCATCTTATAATGGGGGCAAAGGAGGGTGGGTGCCATGTTTTGTCCCAACTGTGGAAAAGACTGCAAGGATTTTAAGTTCTGCCCGGACTGCGGAAGAGATCTGCATGAGAGATCCGAAGAGCAGAGCGTTGAAAAGCGGCGGGAAGCCTTGGAGGCCTCCGGACAGGCTCATTGCCCTAAGTGCCTTTCGACCGGCATCAGCATAAGCGGACGATCTGGAGAATACAGTTATCCCACAATTGCAAGATCGGCAGCCGGCGCGGTTATAAATTTCTTGACGCGCATGATGCAATTCACCCATCAATCTGCGTACGGGGACAAATGCGTCTGTATGAATTGCGGATATGAATGGTACACAAAACGAATTGCTTTGCAAAAGAAAAATGAATCTCATATTGCAAAGCACCTTGGGGAACATGCTGCTTTTAGTTTTCCCGGGATAGATGGGTCTTATATTCAGATCGGAGAGGGCCGTATTATCATCAGCCCTTCGGAAAAGGACGGATGTATCATACCCTACGACGAATTGGCGGTAGTGGACCACCGGGAAGGCACAGGCCCGTTATACGGAAGACTGACTGTTCGTGACAGGGCGCATCGCCACAGACCGATCCCTAAGACCTTGGATGCTGCAAAAAAGGATAGGTTTACCATCCTGTATGATCCGTATTATCATGACAGCTATGGAAAAATCTATTCTGCGCTAAATGCAATCATAGCCGAGAATAAAAAAGCGGGCATTAGTTAACCCCTGGCTTCATAGCACAAAAACACCCACCATTTTTCCATGGTGGGTGTTTATGTGTTATGAATACGATTTTATAAAAGACCGGCTTCTTTGTTTTCTTCTATGATACCGTTGAGGGCGTTTTTGATTTTGCGGAATTCCTCGATTTGGCTTTTTTCGTACAGTATTGCATACGGGTCGTTCAATGCAAGCTTAGGAGTCCCGGGACCCGGCCATCTTTTGCGTTTTTTGTCGCAGATGGTAAGCCATCTTGGTTCTGGTTCATCTGTAAGCTTGTTATGAAGATCCTGCTTTACGCAATATAGATCCCAGTACCAGACTAAATAGGGTCTTAGTCCAGGTCTCTCTATGAACAGACTGTCCGGTGCTAAGGTCAGCTTCTTCCCACCTTCTCCGGCGTAGACTGCACAATCTTTCTCCCCAATCAGCTCTTCCAGGTGGGGACGATACCGTTTCACAAGGCCGAGCAACTTGGGATACCACCAGCAGCCGCAGTTCAGACATTCATTACGAGGACCTTTTTTTCGCTGTTTTCGGTGATTTATACTCAAAAACAAGTGCAAAATGTTACCAATCAAGTGTGCATATGGGTTTCGGTATAACAGATAGTCTTTGCTAGGCGGCCCATCTTCTTTAGACACTACATTGACAGACAGGCACTTGGGGCAGAATATTTTTCCTGCTTTTTCCAAGGCTTCCCGCCGCTTTTCAAAACTCTGCTCGTCGGGGGTTTCTTGCAGATATCTTCCGCAGTCCGGGCAGAATTTGAAATCCTTGCAATCTTTTCCGCAGTTGGGGCAAAACATGGCACTCACCTTCCTTTTGCTATCTGGGGTTATAGCAAACCTGCTTTTTTATTTTCTTCTATGATCCCGTTGAGGGCGTCTTTGATTTTGCGAAATTCCGCGATTTGGCTTCTCTCGTACAAAATTGTATTCGACATTTTTGCCGCGAGTTCAGGTGTTCCGGGTGGAGACCACCGTTTGTTTTTCTTGTTACAAATGGTAAGCCATCTAGGCTCTGGTTCGTCTGTAAGACTTGTATGAATCACCTGCTTTATAGAATGCAGATCCCAGTACCATGTCACATAAGGATGAAGAGCGCTCTTTTTGGGGCCGTCCGGAGAATCTATGATCAGGCTGTTCCAGGCTAAGGTCAGCGTTTTTCCACCCTCACCGGTAAAGACCACATATTCTTTATCCCCAATCAATCCTTCTAAATAAGGTCGATACCGATTCACCAAACCCTGCAACTTGGGATACCACCAACAACCGCAGTCCAGACATTCATTCCGGGGACCTTTCTTTTGCTCCTCTCGGAGTCTTCTGTTCAAGAAAATATTTACAATGGTTCCTACCAACTGTACATATGCGTTTCTGTACAAAAGATGCTCCTTGCCTGCCAGTTCTATTTCCTCAGACACTACATTGACAGAAAGGCAATCAGGGCAATACAGTTTCCCCGCATTTTCCAAGGCTTCCCGGCGTTTTTCAAAGCTTTGTTCTTTGGTGATCTCCTGTGGGGTTTTCCCGGTAATCTCCTGCAGATCTCTTCCACAGTCCGGGCAGAATTTGAAATCCTTGCAATCTTTTCCGCAGTTGGGACAGAACATGGCGCTCACCTTCCTTTTGCATCCATTATAAGCCCCCGCCAGCAAAAACGCAATCCATATTTTGGATACATACAAGTCGTTTGTTTTAATTATTTCTATAAAACACAAAGGAGGAAGATATATGGCAGACAGTGAAAATTCGGTAATTGAGATCAATTTGGATACGGGGAAAATTGAGGACAGCTTAGGTGATCTGGCGGGAGGCATCGACGCCATAAAAACGGCGGTGGGAAAGCTGGATCAGTCTATCACCAAGGGGTTTGCATCCGGTATGCGGCTGCTGCAGGGAATCGACGCCGGAGTGGCAAACAACGGAAGGCAGATCGCAAACGCCGCAAAAACCCTAAGCAGCGCTATGTCCGGCGGTATAGGCCAGATCGTCAGTCAGCTGGGGGCAATCCATGGGACTATGGGACAGGTCATAAGCCAGACGGGGAAAATGAACCTTGCTGACGGTGTGGGGATAGTTTCTGGAGCAATGGATATCGGGAAACACATAGGAAACGCAATCGGCAATAAGAAAGGGGGATCAGAGGGGGGAGAAAAGCGTTCTGTCAGTGAGACAATGCAAAATATCGCAGACAAGCTGCCCTTTGATGCAGAGGCCTTAATCAGCAGTATTAGTACTGTTACGGGAAAACTCAAGGAAATGTCTCTGGCATGGGCAGAGGAGACAAAGGCAAAAATATTAAGCAATGCAGAGAGCTTGAAAACGATTGCTATGAACGCAGTGGAGCATGTAAAGGCCTTTGGCGTGATGCTGGGGCAGGTGGCGGCAAGTACAGCGGCATGGCTTTCCAATACAGCGGCTATGGCGGGGCATACGGTGGCAACATGGGCGCAGGTGGCGGCGACGACTGCATGGCAGGCGATCTGCACGGCAGCAACGGCGGTGACCACCGCCTTCGGCGCGGCAATGCACTTTCTGGCAAGTCCCATTGGCATTGCCATTGCAGCCATCACCGCGCTGATCGCCATTATCGTGCTGCTGATCCTGAACTGGGACACGGTAAGCCAGACGGTACAGAATGTATGCGCCATCATTCAGCAAAAGCTGGAACAATTCGATGGGTTTTTGCAGAATATCTTCGCAAAGGACTTTACGGAGCAGTTCGGCGTTTTCGGCCATGTGATCAATGCCTTTGTTGCCAATATCAAGAATGTTTGGGAAGCGATCAAAAGTGTGTTCAGCGGCATCGTTACCTTTATCAGCGGCGTATTCTCCGGAAATTGGGCAAAGGCATGGGATGGCATCAAGGAGGTGTTCTCCGGGGTCTGGAAGGGACTGATGGCCTCGGTGAAAGGACCGATCAACGGGATCATTGGCTATATCAACGCATTGGTTTCCGGTCTTGTTGCCGGTGTTAATCTGATCATCAAAGCCCTTAACGGTTTGTCCTTTAATATTCCGGACTGGGTGCCGGAGCTGGGCGGTCAGACCTTTGGATTCAATCTGACACCGCTGACTGCGCCCCGGATCCCCCTTCTTGCCCAGGGTGCGGTGCTGCCGGCAAACAAGCCCTTCCTTGCGGTGGTGGGCGATCAGCGCCACGGCACCAACATCGAAGCGCCCCTTACCACCATCCAGGAGGCTGTGGCGCTGGTGATGAACGATCAGGTGGCGGCTATGATGGCTGGTTTCGAGGCGACGGTGGAAGAAGTGCGGCTGCTGCGGCAGATGGTCAGCGGCATCGAGATCGGCGACAGCACCATCGGGCAGGCTGCCCGGCGGTATGAGCGGAAAATGGCAGTGGTCACCGGGGGGAGATATTGATAGGTGGGGACGGATTGCAATGGATAATTGAGGTGTCGCAGGTGGCGACGGTTGAAATGACCCACATCCGTCACGGCTGGCGCCGTGCCACCTGGAGGTGAATTGCCTCGCAGAGGCAAGAGAGGCCACCCTGGGGTGCCTCCAGAGGAGAAAGCGTGGGGAACGGATTCTTCGCTTCGCTCAGAATGACACGGGGGGATGAAAGGATACCGGGCTTATAGGAAGGGTAACGATCACTGACCATGCCGGTGCGTATTGCCTGCCGACGCATGTCCGTCTCTACGAAAGGGTATGGGGTAGCGGGTTACCGGGCTTATAGGAAGGGTAACGATCACTGACCATGCCGGTGCGTATTGCCTGCCGACGCATGTCGGTGATAGAAAAATGAGAAAAAATTGATAGAAAAATGATAGTAAAACGAGAAGATTTTTTTGTTCCGGCGGGGTATAATATATATGAAAAGCGAACAAATGTTTGCTCTTGTTGCGGGGATAGGGGACGGATTCTTCGTCGGGCAAAGCCCTCCTCAGAATGACACGGGGCGGCTTTGCATCGGCGCGGGGAGGCGTTGTGGATTTTCCTGATTCCCACACCCGCCCCTAAAGGGGCGCCCTCTCCGGAGGAGAGGGTATGGGGGCGCTGTTCGCGTAAACAAGTAAGGAGGAAAAATGATACGAAATTTGATCGTGCTGCCGGATGGCAGCCAGCTGTTCTCCGGGGAGTCGGGGGCGGCGATCATGGACTGCACCCTGACCCGGACAGTCAGCGGCAATGAGGAGCTGACTGTGGGGGCGGTATGCAGCGCCATGCTGGAGTTCACCCTCATCCATCCCGCGGCGGTGCGCCTGACCGCCGGGCAGGAGGTGACCCTTTTTCATGTGGCAGCCGATGGCAGCCGCTATCAGGTGGGCGTTTTTTGCCTGGAAAAGCCTGTCCGCACCGGCTCTGACCGGTGCAAAGTCACCGCTTATGACCGGGTCAGCAAGCTTGACAAGGACTTAAACAGTTGGCTGAAAAGCCGCACAGAAAACTGCGCCCTTCTGGAATTTGCCCGGCAGGTCTGCAGCCAATGCGGACTGACTCTTGCTAACGAGACGATCCCCAACGGCGATCTGGTCGTGATCCCCTTTTCTACCGGGGAGGTCACCGGCAGACAGCTCATGAAGTGGATCGGGGAAGCCGCCGGCAGCTTCTGCCGTGCCACCCCGGAAGGGACCTTGGAGCTGGCGTGGTACACCCCCTGCGCCATTACTCTCGGGCCGGGGGCATCCGAGGAAGCGCAGGTCTGGGAGGAGGGGGGCAATGTGACGGTTTCCTCCCGCTCTGTCAAGGCGGTGGACGACAACCTGGGAAGCGTGGCGCTGACCTCTCCCGTCCTGTCGCTGACCTTTGACGGAAATGAAAGCGCCGCCCTTTCCGGCATCCAGCAGCCCCTGCAGATCCCCTGGTTTCAAGGCTCTCTGGAGCTGGGAGACTACCGGGTCGCTCCGGTGGAGGCGGTACAGCTGCAGCTGTCGGACAGCGCGCTGTGGCCGGAGGCGGCAGAGGGGGCAAACGCCTACATCCTCTCCGGCAACCCCATTTTAAGCCGCGCCGATGAAAGCGTCCGGAAGGCGCTTCAAACCGTCCTCGACCGGTTGGCTGGGGTAGGGGGTTACACTCCCTGCCGGGTCAGTATCCCCGCCACCGGGGATATCCTGCCGGGGAGCATGGTGACACTGACAGACACCGTAGGGAATACCCACACTCTGCCGGTGATGTCGATGACCCGGTCCGGGCAGAAGGACACCCTGGAGTGTACCGGCGAGGCCCGCCGGGATGCTCCCGCTGTCCGGAACAATAAGACGATAGAGCAGATCGCCCAGCAGAAGGTGGACGCTCTGAGCCAGCAGGATGTGTTCAATAAGCTTACCGACAACGGCAAGCTCCAGGGTCTGTACATTCAGGACGGCAAGCTGTACATTAATGCAGAACTTGTGAAGATCATCAATTTGATTGCTGATAAACTTTCTTCTCAAAAAGGAAATTCCTTACTAAATGTTTCAAATGCTGAAATAAACTTTTCCGAAGACAGTAAAAGCACATTATCTCTTGTGAATTGGGGTACTGGTGGGGTTATATTCGCTTATGAGTATGATGTAAGCGGCTCTTTGGATTGTGCCGGAACGTTTTCCGGGCGAAGTGTGTATTTTCAAGGAGATGGCGGAAGTCCTGGCTCACAAATGGGAATTGGCATAGGGTCAGACGGCAAGCCGTGGATGTCTCTTCCTGGAGGAAAGTCTATGAAATTGTCTTGGAAAGACAACGGCGACGGTACATACACCCTTATCGGTACATAGGAGGAAATTTATGAGTGAGATCAATAAGCTTACGGTCAACAGCAAGACCTACGATCTGGCGGATAAGTATGCAAGAGATTGGGTGAAGGTCTTTGCGGACAATCTGGTCGGGGCGGCGTACAGCCCCAACATTCTTCCCGTTGACTACTATGACAGCGACCACAAGGAACATTATGGCATCACATACGAAAAACAGGCAGACGGAACTGTTATTGCCAATGGAACGGCAACGAACACTTCCAGATATAATATTGCCTATGGTGTCCCTATTAAGGCGGGGACATATACACTTAGCGGAATCCCAGATGGCGACAGTACAAAAAGATATCTCCAATACCGTATCGGTGGCAATGGCTCTTTTTTATATTTCAAAACAGGAAGCAAGACCTTTACGGTGGAAGCCGATAGCACATTATATGTTCGTATTCAATATGAACTTGGGTCTGCTACTGCGGATAATCAGCAATGGCACGTCATGCTGGAAAAGGGTGATACGGCCCATGAATATGTAAAGCCGGGGTGCACCTTTGATGAAATGGAAAAGTCCATCGATAACATGGAGCAGACCCTTTCCCGACACACCACCGAAATTGCGGACATGCAGGCGGCTTTGGGTGAAAGCGCAGACCCGGCAGATACAACTGTATTACCGGATTATTACACCGATTACATGGCAGAACGAATCGAAGCGATCAATGAGAAGGATTGTCTGATCGGCAGTCACGGCGACAGCCTTGTGTTTATCACAGACACCCATATACCACGGAATAAAATGCAGTCTCCCGGGCTGATAAAGGAGATCCTGAACAACACCTCCGTCCGGTTTGTGATCAACGGCGGTGACAGCCTGGACGACCATCCTACACAGGGGGAAGCCTTAGCCCTGTTCCGACAGTGGAGGAAGCAGATACAGGGCGTGGAAGAATACCGCATCATGGGAAACCATGACTTAAACGGCTCCGGGCAGGAGGTGGCAGATGCCAAGCTTACCCAGGATCATTGGTACGGCACTATGGTTAAGCCTATTGAACATCGGGTGAAAACGGACGGCAAGCCTTACTTCTGCATTGATAACGAAAGCCAAAAAATCCGCTATATCTGTCTTAGCTATCGTTACAACGAAGCAGAGCAGAGAGCATGGCTGAAAGAACGGCTGACAGAGCTGGAAACCGGGTGGACAGTGCTTGTGATCCCCCATTACCTGTTCGACAGCACAACGGATGTTATCCATACCCACGGCCAATACCTTATAAACGACATCAATGCGGTATATGCGGATATGAATGCGACCCTGATCGGCGTTCTTGCCGGACATACCCATGTTGACTATTCCACTACGGAAGCTGTGAACGGCTACCACCTGATCACCACCACCTGCGATGCCTGCACCGGCGCACCTGCCAAGACCGCCGGAACAGTCACGGAACAGGCCTTCGATGTGATCCATATCGATACTGCAAACCGGAAGCTGTACGCCACCCGGATCGGCGCGGGAGAAGACCGGCAGTGGGACTACTAAGGAGGGCGTATGGCAATAAAAACTTATGAAAAAGGCAGCGGTGTAAAGCTGTCGGAGAATTTCCGGGCAGCCGAGTTTGACTGCGGCGGCAGGGGGTGCTGCGACAAGACCCCCATCGACGAAAAGCTGGTAGCGTACTTACAGAAGATCCGGGATCACTTCGGTAAGCCGGTGTATCTCACCGGCTACCGGTGTCCCAAGCACAACGCCAAGACCCCCAACGCCGCCCCCAATTCCCGGCATACAAAGGGGATGGCTGCGGACTTCCACATCGACGGGGTAGCGCCCCTTGCCATTGCCCAGTATGCTGAGCGTATCGGCATCAAGGGCATCGGCTTATACCACACCTTCGTACACATCGACACCCGGGAAAACAAGTCCTTCTGGCAGGGGCACGGGCAGGAAAGACGCTCCACCTTCGGGGGCGGCTACACCCTCTGCCAGTTTGTCACGGATGTGCAGATCGCCTGCGGCGCGGAAGTGGACGGCATCGCCGGCCCGGAGACTCTGGGTAAGACCGTGACCCTTTCGGAAAAGAAAAACCCCACCCACCCGGCAGTCAGCGCGGTGCAGATACGGCTCAATGCCCTGGGGTATACCCAAGTCGGAACAGTGGACGGCAAGGCAGGGCCAAAATTCACCGCCGCTGTCAAGGCGTTCCAGAGGGATCACGACTGCATCCCTGACGGAGAGATCACTGCCGGGAAGACCACCTGGCGGCGTCTTTTGGAAATGGGGTGAGAAAGTGAGCGAATCCATTTTGGTCGCCCTGATCACCGGGGGGCTGTCCCTTGCCGGTGTGGTGGTCACCTGTCTTGCCACGGCGAAAAAGACAGAAAAAGCCACCGCCGTATCCCAGGCGGTGACGGAAACGAAGATCGACGAGCTGACCCGGGAGGTCCGGCTGCATAATGGGTTTGCCCAGCGGATGCCGGTGGTGGAGCATGAGATCAAGGTGATCAACCACCGCCTGTCCGCCTTAGAACACAAACCCAATTGATAATTAAAAGACGGATTCTTTACTGATGCTCAGAATGACACGCAAATGTTAAGGCTTCCGTGTCATTCTGAGGAGACTTCTCCAACGAAGAATCCGCATTCCTCAAAACAAATCCGAAAGGAGCGTATATGGAAAAAGTTTTACAGAATCTTGCCAATCTCATTAAGGTCAAGACTATCGTGACTTTGGCAGTTACCACGGTGTTTGGCGTGCTTGCCTTGAAGGGCAATATCACACCGGACAATGTGATGGTCATTATTTCTATGGTGGTGTCCTTCTACTTCGGTACACAGCATGAGAAGAAGTAACGGAGAAGAACGGATTCCCACGGGGCATAAATGCCCCTCGGAATGACATGGGAAAGTAAAAAATAGTGTCATTCTGAGGGAACGAATGTGACCGAAGAATCCGTTCCCCTAAATAAAAAGTCCCCTCGCCGAGGGGACTTTTGTGTTATGATATCCTTTTTGCGACGACTACCATTCTGCCGTTTGTCAGGGTATACTCGCAGGTGGACAGGCAGATCAGCTTGTCCCCGAGAGAGACCTCCACCCCGGTGTCGTAGAGGGCGTAGCCCTTGCACTGCCGCATAAAGGCGTCTAAGCTTTCCTGGTTTTCAAAGTCCACATAGGTGTGGTACTTAAAGCCCTTGCCCACGCTGGCAGTGGTGGTAAAGGCGGCCACCACCTCATAGGTGTGACGCTCTTTCAGGGTGTCGAAACAGATGTACTTATGGTCTTCGTAAAAGGACTTGTGCTGATAGTCCATGATATCGGCAAACATAGAGCCGTCGCGCATATGATGGCCGTAAATGGTGATGTTGTCCGAAGGCTTATTTACATCGCAGACCTCCCGGGCATAGATGGCGCCGTGCTTGGATCCTTCGCCGTAGAAGTCCCGGGTCAGATAATAGTCCTCTGATTCCGGGGTCTGCAGCACCGGGTAATTTACCTTGGTGCCGGGAATGAAGATCCAGCCGACCGTGTCCGGATTCAGCCGGAAAATTTCCGCGTATTCGGGAAGTACCTTCACCGTTTCTCCCGTTTCCGGATGGACGATCTCCACCAGCTCCGACTTTGGCTCTGTGGGTTCGGCAGGTTGGGTCTGCTCTACCGATTCCTCAGTGGGATCACTGGGGTCGGTAAGCTCCGGAGCAGTAGGCTGGGTGGGACGGTGCTGCTGCACCAGCTCCGCAAGCTGATCGTATTTGTCCTTTTGCTTATGGGAGCGGATAAAGTAGTCCGCCAGCAAAAAGGCGCTGACTGCGAATATCAGGGCAAAGACGACGATCAGGGTGTTGTAAACCCACTTTTTCATGACATCACATCCTTTTTTTTTATCTTACCATTTTTTCGCTGGGTTGTAAAGTGACCCCATACCGCAACTTTTTCGGACGAATGCATAAGATAATACAATTGCCTCTGCATATCTCCAATATGCAGGAATGCTTGCAAAATAATTCAAAAACATAGAAAAAACGGTTGAAAAACACCATTTTAGGCAATGTGCAACGAAAGTGGGGGATGATAAACTTGCGTTTTGGGCAGGTTTTTCTTTCGCGCACACTTGTGTTTGAGCTGTGAATGTGATAGAATGAGTCCATATTTTTCAGGAGGAGCAGACTATGTCTTATGTAGATGAAGTTAAGGCCATGGCGGTGGAACTAAACCCCAGCCAGCCGGAGTTTCAGCAGGCAGCCCATGAGGTACTGGAATCTCTGCGGCCTGTGATCGATAAAAACGAGGAGCTATACCGCCGGGAGGCGCTGCTGGAGCGGATGCTGCTGCCGGAGCGTTCCTTCATTTTCCGTGTGCCCTGGCTGGACGACGCGGGCAACGCACATGTAAATACCGGCTACCGGGTGCAGTTCAACGGCTCTATCGGCCCCTACAAGGGCGGTCTGCGTTTCCACCCCACGGTAAATTTAAGTATTATGAAGTTTTTGGGCTTTGAGCAGATCTTCAAAAACGCCCTTACCGGCCTGCCCTTAGGCGGCGCAAAGGGCGGCGCAAACTTTGATCCCAAGGGCAAGTCCGACCGGGAGATCATGAGCTTCTGCCAGAGCTTTATGGCGGAGCTTTACAAGGTCATCGGACCGGATACCGACGTTCCTGCCGGCGATATCGGCGTGGGCGCAAGGGAGATCGGCTACATGTACGGCATGTACCGCCGGATCCGGGGCTCTTACGAGGGCGGCGTGCTTACCGGCAAGGGCTTAAGCTACGGCGGCTCTCTTGCCCGTACCCAGGCTACCGGCTACGGCCTTCTGTATCTGACCCGGGAGATGCTCCGGTGCAACGGCAAGGAGCTAAAGGGCAAGACTGTTGCAGTCTCCGGCGCGGGCAACGTTGCTATCTACGCCATTGAAAAGGCATGGCAGCTTGGTGCAAAGCCGGTGACCTGCTCCGATTCCACCGGCTGGATCTACGATCCCGAGGGCATCGATGTGGCGCTTTTGAAGGATGTGAAGGAAGTCCGCCGGGAGCGGCTGACTGCCTATGCCGCTGCCCGCAAGAGCGCTCAGTATACCCCGGGCAAGAGCGTATGGACGGTTAAGTGCGATATCGCGTTGCCCTGCGCCACCCAGAACGAGCTGCGGCTGGAGGACGCGAAAATGCTGGTGAAAAACGGCTGTATGGCGGTTGCCGAGGGCGCGAATATGCCCACTAGTCTGGAAGCCACCCGGTATTTCCAGAATAAGGGCGTGCTGTTCTGCCCCGGTAAGGCGGCGAACGCCGGCGGCGTAGCTACCTCGGGTCTTGAGATGGCGCAGAACTCCGAGCGCCGCAGCTGGACCTTTGAACAGGTGGACGCCAAGCTGCAGGATATTATGACGGGTATTTTCCATAACATAGATGCCGCCGCCAGAGAATATGGCATGGAGGGCGACTATGTTGCCGGCGCCAACATCGCAGGCTTCCTGAAGGTTGCCGACGCCATGCTGGCACAGGGAATTATTTAATAACAAACGATCTCCGCTCCGGAAACCCCGGAGCGGAGATCGTTTGTAATGGGGAGCGATGGGAGCGCCGCCGGGGGCGGAAAAAGCGACCTGAGCGAGTGGCCGCGGTCTGTGTGCGACGCAGCCGCCCCGTCGGCAAGGCGCACACAGGGCACCGCAACAGGACAATTGGAAATTGACAATTAAAGTGTCGCCTTTGGCGACTGTTTCAAATCATTTCCGAAGGAAATACAATAATTGTCCATTATCCATTGTCAATTGTCCGTTCGTTGCCTGCCGGCACAAAAATATATTGCAATTTTGCTCTTATATTGTAGACTGATACAGAAGACTGAAAGTATGCAATTTTTGGATACACAGGATTAGGGGGAAACAATATGACGAAAAAATTATTGGCGCTTTTACTGACCTTGAGCATCCTTTTGGGGATGGGCGCGGTGACGGCTTCCGCAGCCGAGACCGAGGCTTATGAATTCCCGGAATTTGGTCAGGAAATAGCTCTCGGCGAGCCGAATTTGGGCAGCATGAGCATGACGGAATACGCCGAATTTGTGGAGCATAACGATTGATGATCCCCGCCAAGGGCGGAAGACTGTATGTGTTTAACTTTACAGATTTTCTGGACGGCAAGCAGAATGAGGACGGCAACTATATCCATACCTGGCTGCCCGACGGCATCGGCATTACCCGGTCTATGATCGATAACGCTAAGCCTACCGACCGGGAGGCGATCCAGGAGGCGGAGCGGGCTTACAATTCCCTCACCGAGGAGAAAAAGGCGGCGCTTGGCGCGGAATACGGGGAAAAGCTCGACACCCTCATCGGCTATGAGGCGGAGATGGAAAAGCAGGCTGTGGCAGACGCCATTGCCGCCATCCGCAAAGTGGGCGCGATCACCGTCACCTCCGGCGGCGATATCGTAAAGGCTGAGCTTGCCTACAATGCTCTGAAGGAAGAGAGCAAAGCCCTTGTCACCAATTACAAGGACCTGCAGGACGCAAGAGCCGCTTATGATGCCCTGTGCGAAAAGGCCCAGTGGGGCGCCACCAGCACAGTCACCTATCAGCTCAATACCAAGCATAACACCCGGGCGGAGGGCGTGAGCCTGAATAATATTATCTATGACCATATCACCGGCGGCATGTGGGAGTATGCTACCCACTCTGACGGCAGCGCCGTAGGCTTTGACGGCAAGGATGCCCTGAATCTGGATCTGGAGAGCAAAGGCTGGATCGCTCTGCGGATCAAGGTCATCGAGGCCGGCTTCTATAAGCTGGCGCTGGAGCATAAGCCCGCGGCGGAGCAGCATGGTTCTTCCTGAAAAAGCAGAAGTCCGCTGTGACGGTGACGGACACCGAAGCGCCTACTTTAGAAGATATCCTTGAGCAATAATCCCTTGCCCGGCGGTACACCGTACCGCCGGGCAATATATTTTGTAGGGGCCGATGCCCTCATCGGCCCGCGGACGGATGGCTTCGATCTGCCCCTCAGAATGACATGGAAAAATCCAGTATCGAAAAAGACAAAAAAATCAGCAGAGCCATTTTGCATACACACCGGCAGAATTATAATAAACCTATAAAATCCAAGAAAAACGGAGGAATCACCAATGAAAGCAATGCTCATTGACGACAAACAGAATCTGGTGTGGTCCGAGGTGGACTATCCCACCATGGGGGATACCGAGGTCATTATCGAGATCCACGCAGCTGCTCTGAACCGGGCAGACCTGCTGCAGCGTGAGGGCAAGTACCCCAGCCCCAAGGGCTGTCCCCCCTGGATGGGACTTGAAGTCTCCGGTATCGTCATCGACTGCGGCAAGGATGTGACCCGCTGGAAAAAAGGCGACAAGGTCTGCGCCCTCTTGGGCGGCGGCGGTTACGCCGAGTATGTGGCAGTTGATGAGGGCATGGTCATGCCCATCCCCAAGGGGCTTTCCTTTGAAGAGGCGGCAAGCCTTCCCGAGGCTTATGCCACCTGCTACTTAAACCTGTTCATCGAGGGCGGCTTCCAGCCCGGCGAGACGCTGTTCTTCCCCGCCGGCGCGTCTGGACTTGCCAGCGTGGGCATCCCTATGGCAAAGGCCTTCGGCGGCTACGTCATCACCAATGTCCTGACTGCCGAGATCGCTGAGAAGATCGCCCATCTGGGCGCCGATGTGGTGGTCAATCTGGCAGAGGAGAACACCTGGGATGTTGTCAAGGCAGAAGCAGAAAAAGGCCACCCCATCGATGTTGCCATCGACTGCCTTGCCGGCGAGAATATCGGCAAGTGCTTCCCCTATGTAAACGAAGGCTGCCGCTGGGTGCTGATCAGCACACTGGCCGGCATCACCACCGAAGTGCCTCTGCGGGCGCTGCTGACCAAGGGCATCACCTTCAAGGGCAGCATGCTCCGCAAGCGCAGTGTCCGGGAAAAGGGCGAGCTGCTGGCTAAGCTGGTGGAGCAGGTATGGCCCAAGCTGGAGGACGGCTCCATGAAACCCACCGTCTATAAAGTCCTGCCCATGGCACAGGCTGACGAGGCGCACCAGATCCTCTACCGTGGCGAGAATGTGGGCAAGGTGGTTCTGAAGGTACGATGAAGGTAAAAGATAATTCTCTTGTGAAGATGCTCCTGCTGTGCCTGGTATGCACCTTCTTCTGGGGCGCGGGTTATCCCATCCTGAAGATGAGCTATGCATATTGGGGCGTGGGAGGCAGCGACGTACCGGGAAAGCTCCTGTACGCCAGCCTGCGCTTCCTGCCGGCAGGCTTCATCCTGCTTTTGGTTGCCAGCCTGAAAAAGAAAAAGCTGGCTGTGCCCGATAAAAAGGCAATGCCCTGGGTGGCGCTTTTGGGCGTCTGCCAGACGGCGCTGCAGTACGGACTTCTCTACATCGGCATGGCATTTACCTCCGGTACGAAAAGCTCGGTGCTAAACCAGGTGTGCATCTTTATCATGGTGCTTTTGACCCCGGTGTTCTTTAAGGGGGAGAAGCTGACCCTGCGAAAGATCCTTGGCTGCGTTGCCGGCTTTGCGGGTATCGTGGTAATGAACCTCAGCGGCCTTTCTTTCCGGATGGAGATGGGTGATATTATCGTCATCGCCTCCTCCTGCTGCGCTGCGGCAGGCTACCTGATCAGCAAGGGTATGCCCGGGGATTCCGACGCCCTTACCAGTACCGCCTGGCAGCAGATCACCGGCGGCGTGATCTTGCTGATCCTGGGTCTTGCCACCGGCGGAAAGCTTACCGCGCCCAATATGGAGGGCATGCTGTGCCTTGCCTTCCAGGTGGCAGCGGCGGCGGTGGCTTACAGCCTGTGGTTCTACCTGCTGAAAAACTACGATGCCAGCACCGTGTCCGTCAGTAAATTTCTTACTCCGGTGTTCGGCGTTCTGTTCTCCGGCCTTCTGCTGGGAGAGGAGATTTTCACCGTGACCAACTTTATCGCCCTGGCGCTGGTCTGTACCGGCGTGGTGGTTGTTAATCTGAAGAAAAGAGCATAAACAAAAGGGAACGCTTGCGTTCCCTTTTATGCTTTCCCGGCGGGGGATTCACCAATCCCTCACTTGATGTAAATTATTCCATTTACTTTTTATCCAAAATCTTCTATAATTTATCAAGTTTTTGCAAACACGGTTAGGGGAGAAAACATTATGAAACATATTTGGAAAAAGACGGTCGCCAGTACCTTGGCGTACCCATCAAGGGTGGTCAGTTTGTGGTATACGCTCTCACGGATTACCTGGAGGGAAAGACCAACGCCCAGGGCAACTATATCTATGCCAATGTGGAAAGCGACATCGGCGTTCCCCGGGGCATTGCCCTGGACTCCAAGAGCACTTTCTATGTCACAGGCGACAGCGCCAGTGTGTTCTGGTACAACCTCTCCACAGGCAAATCCGGTCAGATCTACACCGGTTCATCCGGACTGACCACCGTTTCTGTGGATGAAAATGATAATATCTATGCAGTGGGCAAGTCCGGCAGCGGCGGCGCGGTCTACCGGATCGACGGCAAGACGCTTAAATCCGAAAAGATCTATACCGCAACGGATCTTACCACGATCTCCGGCGCTACGGCGGACGGCCTTGTGGCGCTGGACACCGCGGGGAATAAGCTGACCCGGCTGGAGCTTGGCAATCAGAACACGGTCCTGGGTCTTGTCACCAATCCCTACCAGGGCAAGGCGTATTTGTGCCTGGCAAATGACGGCACTTATGAGTACGATGTAGCCACCAGAACGCTGAGCCGGAAGGTCAGCAATACCTGCAACCGGCCGCTGCGGGCCCGGAATTATGTCCGTAACGGCAGCACCTTAGCGTTGCTCAGCGCAGGCCCCAGCTCTGTTACCACCATCAAAGGACCCTCGGGCAGCACGGTGAGTCTGGACGGATTACTGAAGGGCGCAGGCTCTACCTACTCCGGACGGAGCATCGTCCCCGACGGCAATATCTATTATGCCCAGGGCGAGCAGCTGTACCGGATCTCTTTGAACCGATACTCCATGGTTGAGGATCTGATCGTCCAGGCAAATGCCAACGATGATGCGTCTGTTGCCAAAGCCCAGTCTGCCTACGATTCCCTCACCGCCGAAGAACGGAATAAGGTGGGAGAAGCATACGCCGAAAGACTTGCTCATCTGCAGGGCAAGGAGTGCGTGGTGGAAAACGGAAGCGGGCAGACCTATATGTCCCTGACCCAGGCTTACGAGCTGCTGAAGGCAGGCTCTAACCTGAAGGTGGGGGCTACCCTGTCCTGGACCGAAAGCAACGGCGCAGTTAAGTCTGTGGAGATCTCCTTCGACGAGATCGTCCGGAATTGGGCAGCGGCAGATCACAGCAAGAACCAGGGTCTGTATGTCCAGGTCACCGGTATTCCGTATTTCGGTGTTTCCAACATCACCGTGACCCCGTACTTTGAGGCGGAAAATACCGGCGTAAAGATCACCATGACGCCTATCAGTCATGAGGTGGTCCAGTTCACCGGCACTGCCATCTTCGGCGCATATCCCACAGATCTGATCACAAAATAAAAACACATCCGGCAGAGGCGATCC